>JBBRZQ010000017.1:0-50824 GCA_038236535.1 Actinomycetales bacterium | reverse complement strand
CGCGGTCGTCGACGACCGTGAAGAGGTCGTCATCACCCGGGCCGGCCACGAGCCAGTGGTCATCGTCTCCCTCGAAGACTACGAGTCTCTGAAGGAGGCGGCATACCTGCTCAGAAGCCCCGCGAACGCGCGTCGCCTGCTGGACTCCATCGACCGGCTGGAATCTGGTGAAGGTGTCGAGCGGGACCTTGCTGAATGAAGCTCGTCTGGGATGACAGCGCCTGGGACGACTACCTGTGGTGGCAGGGTCAGGACCGCAAGACACTCAAACGGATCAACACCCTGATCAAGGACATCGCCCGCAACGGCAACGACGGAATCGGCAAACCCGAGCCACTGAGACACGGGTTTCAGGGTTACTGGTCACGACGCATCACGGATGAACATCGCCTCGTCTACCGGATCACCGATGACGAGATCCGCATAGCTGCCTGTCGATATCACTACGAAGGCTGAGGCAAGACTGCCCACCACCGAACCTGGGGTTGGATGATCGCGATTCACTCTCATGGCACGGAGCGGTAAATCGCGCAACTGGCGAGGATAGGGAACTTGCGGAAATGCCTGGGTCCAGTACACAGCCAGTACACGAAAAGTCCGTTGACAGCACTCAGTCACCGTTACCTCTCAGCGATGCAACGTGAGCAATACCAACGCTTTACACGACTATCAACGATCACCAGCGCCCCAGGAAATGACCTCATAATCCGTCGGTCCAGGGTTCAAGTCCCTGCTGCCCCACCACCCGAGGTGCGGGGCAGGCATCGCTACCCTGCTGATCCGAGAGGGCGACCCCGCCTCGCGCGGACGGCACCAGCGGCACCGTCATCCACCCGGTCACGGTCAGGCCTGAGACCTACCGTTCCGCGCTCAGGAACGCCTGCGCTACTGCTCGGTCTACTCCCCGACGATGGCCGCATGACGACCACCGAGATGACCCAGCACGCCAAGACGCAGCCAGAGGTGGGCGCCACCGTTCGCGCCAACGGCGTCGCCACGAACTTCCTGGAGGCTGGCAGTGGCGATCCGGTCGTTCTGATCCATGGCTCCGGGCCGGGCGTCTCGGCGTACGCGAACTGGCGGCTGACGCTGCCGGAGCTCGCGAAGGAGCTACACGTGCTGGCCCCCGACATGGTCGGGTTCGGCTACACGGAACGGCAAGCGGACGCCACCTACAACCTGAAGACCTGGGTCGACCAGCTGGTGGGGTTCCTGGATGCCCTCGGCATCAGCAGAGCCAGCATCGTCGGCAACAGCTTCGGCGGAGCCATCGCTCTCGCGCTCGCCGGCCAGCACCCGGAGCGGGTCGACAAGCTGGTGCTGATGGGCAGTGTCGGGGTCCCCTTCCCGATCACCGAGGGTCTCGACGCCGTGTGGGGCTACGAACCGTCGTTCGAGGCTATGCGCGGCATCATGGACTACTTCGCGCACTCCCGGGAACTGGTCAACGACGAGCTCGCAGAGGTGCGCTACCAGGCCAGTATCCAGCCCGGGTTCCAGGAGTCGTACGGGTCGATGTTCCCGGCCCCTCGCCAGCGGTGGGTCGACGCCATGGTCACCCCAGACGACGTCATCGCGGCGCTCCCCCACCAGACCCTGATCGTCCATGGCCGGGAGGATGCCGTGATCCCGCTGCAGAACTCGTACCGGCTACTGGAGCTGATCCCCTCGGCTCAGCTGCACGTCTTCGGGAAGTGCGGGCACTGGAGCCAGATCGAGCACATGGCCGCCTTCAACGAACTGCTCCGCGACTTCCTCCGGTCGGACTGAGTCACGCCCGCCATCGCGACTGTCACTGTCGATTGGACGTACCGTGGTCGGATGACCAGCCGCCCCAGGGGTTCGGGCGAAGCCGGGCACCGGCCGCCCGCCGATGACCTGCGCATGGCGCTCAAGCCCACATCGGACCTGCCCGTGCAGCCGGCGCGACGCCAAGGCGTGGTGGTGACGGGCATCGACGAGGGGGTGCGGCCCTCGATCGAAGCTGCCCGGGCCGACCTCGCCGCGCGTCTGGGCAGCTCACCCGACCGGATCGTCGTGGAGGTGGCTGGGTCCGTGACGTGGTCCGACCAGTCGTGCGGCTGCTCGCGGCCCGGGCGAGCCTACCCGCAGGTGCCCGTGGACGGCACATATGTGCGGCTGACCATTGGGACGCGCACCTTCCACTACCACGGGGGCGGTCGCCGGGAGATGTTTCTCTGCGACTGAGCCATCCCGAGGGCAGTAGGGGAACCCCTCCCCAGGGCCGTTGCTCAACCCCTCCCGAGTGCCGTTCGCAGGACCTGGCCTCCGCCGGAGTGCACTCAACTTCCGAAGGGTCTACATTTCGGCGAGGGACAGTGTGACGGTCGTCACGGTCCCTTGAGCGAAGCCAGTCCGATTTCTTTCGACCAAGTCCGGTGATGAGCCGGACGGAGGAGTGTTGACGTGAGGCGCATCAAAGTTGTCGCGGGAGCCGCTACAGCGGCTCTCTGCCTTGCCCTGTCCCCCGGACTGGTGGCGACCGCGTCGCCAGCCCAGGCACCGGCCGGGCCGAATGTCGAGAAGAGCAAGACCGGCACCTACATCGTCGTGATGAAGGCCGACCCGCTGGTTCGGTCGATGAAGGTGAAGGACCTCGGCACACCCACCGGTAAGCAGCGACGGGCGGCGATCCGTGCCTCGCACGATGCGGTGCTCAAGCAAGCCGGCGTGTCGACCACCAGAAAGACCACCGACTACGCCACGGCAGTGAACGGCTTCGCGGTGGCCACCGACCTGAGCGGCGCCAAGAAGATCGCCGGCAACCCGGGCGTTGCCCTCGTCCTGCCCGACGAGCTACGCCAGACCACGGCCAGCTCCGGTGCCAACGACGGCAAGGCCGGTGTCAACGGCCTCAACACGTTCCTCGGCCTTACCGGCAAGGGCGATGCCTACGCCAGGGGCATCACCGGCAAGGGAGTCCTCGTCGGAGTCATCGACACCGGGCTCTGGCCCGAGCACCCGAGTTTTGCGCCGAACCGCACGTTGCCGGCAGCCCCGGTCTTCGACACCTCAGTGGGATCGGCGTGCGCCTTCGGGAACACCACGTGGAACCCCAACGACAAACCCTTCACGTGCAACAACAAGCTCGTCGGAGCCCGTGAGTTCCTCAACACCTATAAGGCCAACACCGGTCTGGAGTCCTACGAGTTCGACTCGGCCCGCGACAACGAAGGCCACGGCACGCACACTGCCTCCACGGCGGCGGGTAACGCCAACGTCCGCGCCAGTATCTCCGGTGTCGACAAGGGAGTCGTCTCGGGCATCGCCCCCGACGCCCAGATCATCGCCTACAAGGCGCTCGGTGATGCAGGTGGCTACACCTCCGACCTCACCGGCGCCATCGACCAGGCAGTCGCCGACGGGGTCGACGTCATCAACTACTCGATCGGTGGCGGTGCCCAGACCGTGAGTGCCGACACGATCTCGTTCCTCTTCGCGGCAGATGCCGGCGTCTTCGCTGCCGTCTCGGCCGGCAACAGCGGGCCGGGCGCCTCGACGATCGGAGGTCCCTCCGACGTCCCGTGGGTCACCAGCGTCGGCGCCACGACCTACCCGACCTTCTACCGGGGCGTCGTCAAGCTCGGTAACGGCCGGTCCTACCTCGGAGGCTCGGTGACCAAGAGCTCCCCCCGGGCCGAGTTCGTCGACGGTGCCTCCGCCGGGGTCGCCGGTGCCGCGCTCTGCCTCGCCGGCACCCTCGACCCCGCCAAGGTCTCCGGCAAGATCGTCCTGTGTGGTCGCGGCAGCAACGGCCGTATAGAAAAGAGCTTCGAGGTCCAGCGCGCCGGAGGCGTCGGCATGGTGCTCTACAACCAGAGCGACGTCGACAACATCTTCACGGACAACTTCTTCGTGCCGACCGTTATGGTCGACAGCACCCCCGGGCAAGCGATCCGCAAGTGGGTCAGCTCAGCGGCGCACCCGGTGGGCCAGCTTGTCAGCGACGGCGTCGGCACCGCACCGTTCCCCACCCCGACCGTGGCGAACTTCTCCAGCCGCGGCGAGAACCCAACCGCCGGTGACATCATCAAGCCCGACATCAGCGCTCCCGGCGTCCAGATCATGGCTGGCAACACGCCGCGACCGTCACCCGGCACCCAGCCGGCCGGAGAGCTGTTCCAGGCCATCGCCGGCACGTCGATGTCGAGCCCGGTCGTGGCGGGGACCTACGCCCTGCTGAAGCAGGCCCACCCGGACTGGTCGGCAGCCGAGGCCAAGTCGGCCCTGATGACAACCGCCGACACGAGGGTCCGTGACTACGACCGCCGCACCCAGGCCGGTCCGTTCGCCATGGGCGCCGGTCTGGCCGTCCTCGGGGAGCCGAGCAACAAGGGGTCGGCGTTCCAGCCGGGGCTGGTCTACGACGCGGGCTTCAACGAGTACCTCGGGTTCCTGTGCGCTGAGGGCCGGGGAATCTTCCTCGACCCCGACGTGACCTGCGCCATGCTCGCGAACAGCGGCGTTCCGACCACCGCGGCCGACCTCAACTACGCGTCCATCGGCGTCGAGGCCCTGCCGGGCACGACCACGGTGACCCGCACGGTGACCAACGTTTCGGGCCACAAAGGCACGTTCCGCGCGAAGGTCGCCGCCCCCGCCGGCTATTCGGTCACCGTCACCCCGTCGACCCTGCTGATCGCCGACGGCGCCTCAGCGACGTTCACGGTGACCATCACCAACAAGGGCAGTGCTCCCTCCGGCCAGTGGCGGTTCGGCTCGCTCACCTGGAACGGCGACGGGTATGCCGTGCGCAGCGCCATCGCTGTCAAGGGCGTCGACATCGCGGCACCGGCCACACTCACCGGCCCGACGGGCGCCACCGGCACGGCCTCGATGGACGTCAGGTTCGGGCGGGCCGGCGCCTACACGGCGACGCCGCACGGCCTGGTGCCTGCCACGCACACCCTCGGCACGATCGACCAGGACCCGGACGGGATCTACCCAAGTGCCGACGACGGCGCCGGCGTCGACAAGATCCCGTTCGCGCTCTCCGGGGTCTCGCTGGCCAAGTGGTCTCTGGTCCTGCCCGGTGACACCGACCTGGACCTGTACCTCTTAGGCCCCAGCGGTGCCATCATCGCCAGCAGCACCAACGGCGGGACCAACGAGCAGATCACCCTGACCAACCCCCCTGACGGCAACTACACGCTGGTGGTCCACGGGTGGGAGGTCGGGACGCCGGCAACGCCGTACGACCTGAGCAGCTGGCTTGTCCCGTCGACGACGGGCGGCAGCCTCCAGGTCACCTCGGGAAGTCCGGTGACGGCGGTCGTCGGCGGCAGCACGACGGTGGGCCTGGCCTGGTCGGGTCTCACGGCAGGCACCGACTACCTCGGCACCGTGACCCACGAGATCGGCGGTTCCACCGTGGCCACGACGGTCGTCTCAGTGACCGGCTGACCCATCTGGGCCACTGACCCACCACACCGACCTTCGGGGGCCTGGCACACGCCGGGCCCCCGAAGGCGTCATCCGGTGGACGGATCCGTCGCCCGGACGTGCTGGACCACGAACGGGGTGCCCGCCTGGCAGGTCGTGACGACGCCGCGATCGACGTGCCCGGTGACGGTGACCCGGTCTCCCACGCCGATGTTCCTGACGGCACCGACGAGCAGGTAGGACCGGCCGGCGACCGTGAGGACCAGGCATGTCCCCTCCGACGCTGACCGGCCCGCCGTCCCAGTGAGCGTCACGGGCAGACCCGTTCCCTCCGTCGGCATGGGCGCGATGGGCGCGATGGGCGCGATGGTCGTCGTGGCGGTGGGGGTCACCGACCCGCTCGGGGTGCTGGCGGGCCGGCTGGACATTGTCGTGCTCGACCCCGTGCTGGTGGCACTGCCTGCGAGCGGCTCGGGGGTCCTGGACCCGCAGCCGCCCACGGCCGCCCCGGTGAGGAGCACGAGGGACAGGACTGTTGCTCGACGCATATACCTCGGACGTGCGCGCAGTCAGAAGGGTTCCCTGTGGTCGCGCACCGCAGGCAGCCACGCATCGGCAGCGATGAGCGTCGCCGACATGATCGGACGGATTGATGAGGTCGTTGTCGACTGCGTGAAACCCCCGGGTTCTGGCCGGGACCGGGGCAAGCCGAATCGCCGTTCGACGAGTGGACCGGTTCCTCAGGCAGAGCTTTCGGAGAGCATCGCCAGGACGAGCTTGCGCACATCGTCGGGGCTGGCCAGCGTCAGGGCAACCTGCGCCATGGCACGGCACCGTCCGACGTCTAGCTGTCGGAGGTTCGCCTTCACCCGAGGCACCGCGGCGGGCGTCACGCTCAGCTCGCGCACCCCGAGTCCGACGAGCACGGGGATGGACAGCTCGTCAGATGCTGCTTCGCCACACACCGCCACATCGACCTGCCCGTGAGCAGCGCGGGACACCCGGTCGATGAGCTGGAGCACCCCCGGGTCGAGGGCATCTGAGAAGGACGCGACCGCGGGGTTTCCCCGCTCGGCTGCCAGCGTGTACTGGGTCAGGTCGTTGGTCCCGATGCTGACAAAGTCCAGGTGCGGCAGGAACGACTGGATCTTGAGCGCGGCGGCTGGCACCTCGACCATCATGCCCACCCGAAGGTCAGCCGGAAGGCCTGACGGGCCGGCCGCTTCCTCGAGGATCTGCCGTGCCTGCAGGAGCTCGCCGACCGTCGAGATCATCGGGAACATCACGCTTGTCGGAGAGCGCCGGGCACTGTGACAGATGGCAGCGAGCTGCTCGCGGAACAGGGCCGGTCGGTCGAGGCAGAGCCGGATCCCCCGAAGTCCGAGGAAGGGATTCTGCTCGAAAGGCGATGGGAGATAAGGAAGCGGCTTGTCCCCTCCCACGTCCAGCGTCCGCAGGGTGACCCGCCGGCCTCCCATGGCGTCTGCGATAGCGACATACTCCTGCTCCTGCTCGGCCTGGTCGGGAGCGGTGCTGCGACCCAGAAACAGGAACTCGGTCCGCACCAGGCCGGCGCCGTCCGCCCCGGAGGCCAGCGCGGACCTCGCATCGGCCACCGAGCCGAGGTTGGCCGCCACCTCGAACGAGACGTTGTCCCGGGACACCGTGGGCTGCCCGGCCAGAGCCAGCTCCTGGGCTCTGCGCTCGGCCAGCTCACCGGCCCGTCGCCGGAACTGCCCGAGAACCTCCGGATCAGGATCTGTGTGCAGCTCGCCCGAGCCTCCGTCGATGACGATGAGGGTCCCCTCGGGGATGTCCAGAACCTCCGGACCGGCAGCCACCACCAGGGGTATGTCGCGGGCGCGGGCAAGAATCGCGGCGTGCGAGCTGGTGCTGCCAAAGGCAAGCACCACGCCGCTGACCCGCTCCGCATCGAGCCCCGCCGCCTGCGCCGGTGTCAGGTCTCGCGTCACCAGGACACCCACGGCCAGCACCTGCTCAGCCGTCGCTCCCGTCAGGCTCCGGAGCACCTGCTGCCCAACGGCATGCACATCCCCGGCTCGCTCGCGCAGATACGGGTCGGACAGCTCGGCCCACTGGCGCTCGACCTCTGCCAGGCAAGCGGCCCAGGCTGCCGGCGCCCCCACACCCGCGGCGATACGACCCTTGACGTCAGCGAGCATCTCGGAGTCGGCCAGCAGAGTCAGGTGTGCGTCGAAGATGCCCGCCTCCGCAGCGCCCATCTCGCGTGCCGTGCGGACCCGGACGTGTTCGATGTCGCGGCGCACCTCGGCAACCGACTCAGCGATGCGGCGCCATTCTGAGGCGGGATCGCCGATGACGCCCTGCTCGATCTCGATGGGCACGGCCGTCAGCTTGCGCGCGGGACCGATGGCAATTCCTGGTGAAGCCGGCAAGGGCCCGGTCTGCGACGACGACGCCACAGAGGGCAGCATGGAGGACAGGGCAGACGGCGACTCTGCGCGTGCCGGCAGCTCGAGTGCACCAACGACCTCGTCGAAGTGCCGCCCGGCGAGGGTGAGCAGGTGCTCTACCGCCTGCTTCGCCTGCGGGCCTGAGGCGCGAACCTCGATCTGGTGGTCGCGGCGCGCCTCCAGGGTGGCGACCCGGGTCAGGCTGTTGGCGGGCACCGGCCCCGAGCCTGTGGTGAGGTTTCGCAGCTGGACCGACGCGTCCAGCGCGCGGACCTCGCTGACCAGCCGGGCAGCTGGCCGGGCGTGCAGACCATGCTCGTTGGCCACCGTGAAAACACCGACCACCTGCTCCGCGATCGGCTGGCCGACGCTGGTCTCGGTGACCCCGACGACTCCCCCGGCATCGACGGTGTTCTCGGAGCTGATCTCCCCGGGAATCCCGGTCGTGGTCTCGGTGGGTTCGGTCAGGTGTGCGGCCTTGGCCATGAGGGCGCCGCGTGCCTCGGCAGCGACCTCGCGCAGGCTTGCTCCGCCCGCCGCGGCGACTGCGGCAGCGATGAGCCCCTCGACGATAGGGGCCGGCGACAGAACCACCCGATCGCGCGCCGACTGGTCGTCGAGCAGGTCAAGGGCAAGCTCTGTGCTGAGGACGGCGCTGCCCACATCCATCAGGACGACGACGCCAGCGGGCCCGCCGACTTCTTCGATGGATTCCTTGATACGGACCGCATCCGTGCCGAACGTCGTCTCGTCAAGTCCTGCGGCCACCGCTATGTTGACCGCTCTGCCCTGCAACATCTCGGACGCGAGCGAGACAGCGGCAAGCGCAAGGGTACGGCTGTGCGAGACGACCACCAGGCCGACGTTCTGTCGATCTGCCATGACCTCTGCACATCCTTTCGTCGTACCGACCTCGTCCCAGTCGACCCGCCCCGCGGCGGCAGGTCACGCGATCGACTCGGCGGCGGCCTGCAGAAGGAGGGCCGTGCTGGTGGCACCCGGATCCTGGTGGCCGACGCTGCGCTCGCCGAGATAGCTGGCCCTTCCCTTGCGAGCCAGCATCGGCGTGGTCGCGTCTCGCCCCGCAGCGGCCGCTCCAAAGGCCAGATTCAGCGCCTCGGCAAGAGCCACCTGCCCGGCCAGAGCCTCCTCCAGCGCAGCGACGCCCGGAGCCAGGGCGTCATACATCGTCTTGTCGCCTGCCTCGGGCTTGCCGCGCATGACGACTCCCTCGAGCCCGGCCCGAAATGCTGACGCCAGCTGCTGGGAGGAAGCCTCGGCCGTGTCGCCCAACGAGCTCCCCATGCGCAGGAACAAGGTGCCGTACAGCGGCCCGCTGGCGCCGCCGATCGTGGAGACGAGGGTCATCCCGACCTTCTTGAACAGCTCGCCGGCAGTGGCCAGCTGAGTCTCGTCCAACGCGACCACGACGGCCCTCATCCCCCGATCCATGTTCGACCCGTGGTCGGCATCGCCGATCGCCGCGTCGAGCTCGGTCAGGTAGTCCCGGTTCTCGGCCACCAGAGCGGCGAACCTGCGCACCCACTCGTGTAGAACCGCCGTGGTCACGGTGTCATTCATGGCTCAGATTCCCCATCTCAGCCCGGGGGTGCGCACCGGCGCGTCCCAGAGCGTGAGCAGCTCGGAGTCCACCTTGAGCAGGGTGACCGAGGTTCCGGCCATCTCCAGCGATGTGATGTAGGAACCGACCAGGGAACGCGCCACCTGCACACCGTGGGCTGCCAGGATCTTGTTGACCTCGTTGTACATCACATAGAGCTCGATCAGCGGGGTGCCACCAAAGCCGTTCACGAACGCGATGACCCCGTCGCCCGAAGAGAACGGCAGGTCGGCGAGGATCGGCTCGACGAGCAGCGAAGCGATGTCCTTCGCGGGCGCCAGCGGAATTCGCTGCCTTCCGGGTTCGCCGTGGATACCGACCCCGAGCTCCATCTCGGCTTCGCCCAGGTCGAACGTCGGTCTCCCCGCGGTCGGCACGGTGCAGGAGGTGAGCGCCAGGCCCATGCTCCGGCCCTGGGCATTGACCTTCCGGGCAACGTCCGCCACCTCGTCCAGCGACCTCCCCTGCTCGGCCGCGGCACCCGCGATCTTCTCCAGCAGCACCGTGACGCCAACCCCGCGTCGACCGGCCGTATAGGTGCTGTCCTGAACCGCGACATCGTCATCGGTCACGACCGAGACAACGCGGGCGCCTGACTCCGCAGCGGCCATCTCGGCAGCCATCTCGAAGTTCATCACGTCGCCGGTGTAGTTCTTGACCACGTGCAGGACGCCGGCGCCGCCGTCGACCCCCGTGGTGGCGGCAAGCATCTGGTCGGGCACCGGCGAGGTGAACACCTCTCCCACGCACGCTGCGTCAAGCATGCCCACGCCGACGAAGCCGCCGTGCATCGGCTCATGCCCTGACCCGCCACCGGAGATGATGCCGACCTTGCCGGGCCGGGGGGCATCGCCCCGATAGATGATCCTGTTCTTGTGGTCGACCCGCAGGTCAGGGTGCGCCGCCTCGATACCGAGCAGTGCCTCGACCACCACGTCGTTCGGGTCGTTGATCAGCTTCTTCATAAGGTCCCTCTCAAGTCCGGATGCTTCGTTTGTGTCTGGCTGACGCCAGGAACGCGGTCCCAATGGCCTCTGCGCCCGGTCGCCGGGAGAGTCGTTTCTCAGGCTTTGTCGCTTCACTCTTGTCGCACTGATCCGAATATGATTCGGCATGGCCGAACGTGACCCGACGCTACTACCGTGATTCACTGCTGACAAGTACTTCTTTCACTGCGAGCGGGCAACCTCGACAACCGGGAGGAACCACTGTGATTCAGTCGGTCGACCGGGCGATCCGGGTGCTCACAGCGCTCCAGGGTGCCCGCCGGATGAGCCTGTCGGATCTGGCGACCCGCCTTGAGCTCGCACCATCGACCACGCACGGGATCGTTCGCACCCTCGTCAAGCACGGCATGGTCGTCCAGGAACGTGGGTCCAGCCGGTACCAGCTGGGTCCGGCCGTCCTGCGGCTGGGCAATGTCTATCTGGACACTCTCGAGCTCAGGTCCAAGACCATCCCCCGGGCCGAGGACCTGGCCCGACGGACCGGTCTCGCCGTGCGCACCGGCGTCCTGCTCATCGACGACGTGGTGATCATCCACCACGAGCCGCGGCCGGACGGCAGTCGGCAGATGCCGGAGGTCGGCATCGTCATCCCTGTTCACGCCAGTGCCCTCGGCAAGGCCATGCTGGCCTTCATGCCCGACGATGAGAAGCGCGTCCTGGCCTCGGGGACCCTGCGCAGCATGACCGGCGAGACCCTGACGTCCCCGGAGGATCTCCTCGTCCAGCTGGACGAGGTCAGATCGACCGGCATCGCCGTCGAGCGAGACGAGGCAGTCATCGGTGAAAGCGCCATTGCCAGCCCGGTGTTCGACTCGTGGGGCACCGCCGTAGGCGCGATCGGAGTGGTGATCCCGACCGGTGAGAGCGGGCCACCGCACGAGGCGCGTGCCATGGTGCGAGAAACGGCTCGAGCATTGTCCCGCGAGCTCGGCGCCCAGTCCTGGCCCCCGCGCCCACCCAGCGAGTAGCCGCCCGCCGCTCTGCCCGCCGCTCTGCCCGCCGCACACCGAGTCAGTCCGGGGTGATCCTGAGAATGAACGCGTTCCTGACCAATCTCCTGAGCCCCGCCCAGTCTGGTGGAACGGCTGGACAAGGCCGGGATGTCTGCAGAGGCTGTTGACCGGCCCCCACAGGCGGGGTCAGCATGGGTGAGTGGCGATTACCCTGGAAGCCGACTACTTGGTCATCGGAGCGGGCGCGGCGGGGATGGCGTTCACCGACGCGCTGATCGACGACCCGGACATCACCGTGATCATGGTCGACAGTCGACACGGGGTCGGAGGACACTGGCTGGACGCTTACCCCTTTGTCCGATTGCATCAGGCGTCGGCGTTCTACGGGGTCGCGTCGACCCTGCTCGGCGACGGCCTGATTCAGCAGGACGGTCCCGAGGCCGGCTTGCATGAACGGGCCACTGGACCGGAGGTGTGCGCCTACTACGGACGGGTGCTGCACAACCGCCTGCTCGGGTCCGGAAGAGTGGCGTTCTACCCGAATTGTGACTACGTCGGCGACGGTCGATTCGTGTCTCACGTGTCCGGCAAGACCCATCAGGTGAACATCAGGCGGCGCGTCGTGGACGCCCGCTACCTCTCTCCACAGATACCTGCGGAGACCGCGGCACCGTTCGGCGTCGCTGAGGGGGTGCACACCATAGCGGTCAACCAGCTGGTCAAACATGGCGACGCCGCCTCGCAGTACGTCGTCGTCGGATCGGGGAAGACGGCGACCGACGCCTGTATCTGGCTGCTCGACAACGGTGTCGACCCCGACGCGATCTGCTGGGTGCGACCCCGCGACCCCTGGATGCTCAACCGTGCTGTCATCCAGCCCGACCCTGCGGTCTTCCTCGGTATGGCGGCAGACACCATGCAGGCCGCAGCGGACGCGACGTCGCCGGACGACTTGTTCTTCCGCCTTGAGGACGCCGGTGTGATGCTGCGGATCGACCGTTCTGTCACTCCCACCATGGCGAAGACTCCGACGCTGGCCCAGTGGGAGCTTGACCGGCTGCGCACGATCGAGGCTGTCATCCGGCTCGGGCACCTGCGAGGCGTGGAGCCGACCCGGCTGGTGTTCGGCGAGGGTGAGGTGACCATCGCGCGGGACGCCTTGATCGTGCACTGCGCCGCTCCCGGGCTGCAGTACCCGTCGCTGGTGCCGGTCTGGGGCCCGGAAGCGATCACTCTCCAACCCATCCGGGCCGGCTTCCCCTGCTTCGGCGCCGCGCTGGCCGGCCACGTCGAGGCCACCCTCGACGACGACGAGGACAAGAACCGGCTGTGCCCTCCCTCGCCGTACTCCGACACGCCGACCGACTGGGCCCGGATGCAGGTACTCGGCCACCAGGCCTCCACGTCGTACACCTCGAACCCAGACATCAAGGCCTGGGCCAACACCGTCCGGCTCAACCCGGCCCGCATCTCCCCAGAGACGGCCGAATCACCTGAGCTCTTGTCCGCGGTACAGCGCCTACGCACCTACCAGGGGCCGGGAATGGCCCGGCTGGCCAAACTCGCCGGACTGTCCTAGACACGCCACCTGGCCAGAGGCAAGCCTCGATCCAGGGAGGTGCGTTCGGCCGGTCTCGCTACCGGAAGGTGACCGGAGGGCAGCGCGCTGCAAGGGGTAGATCGCGCTGCAAGGGGTAGATCCAGTCGTTTCCGGCTCCTCACACGAGCTGTGTCACAGAGAGGTTGCTCCCGTCGGGGTCGGTGAACCAGGCCACCTTGTCTCCGCCGGGTGTGGTCCAGACGCCGTTGACGTCCTGGTCCATCCCGTCGTACCTGGTGAAGACGACGCCGTTGCCAGCCAGTGCCGCAATGGTCTCCTCGATGGAGTCCACCCGCCATCCCAGCACGGTATAGCCCGGCCTGGCCACCTCCGATACGGCGGTTACCCGAAGCATGGTGCCGTTGGCATCGAAGACGCAGGCGAACTCATTCTGTTCGAGGCAACGCAGGCCAAGTGCGTGCTCGTAGAACTCACGAGCCCGGGCCAGGTCGGTACTCCAGCAGAAGGCGATGATGTCGCTGGACTCAAGCATTGTCGCTCCCCCTCGGTCGTCCGCCACCGAGCGCATCAGTTCTCGGTCTGTGGCCGTAGCACCATCATGCGCTCCGCTACGGTGATCCGTGCATGCAACGCTGTGATCGTCCTGAGGCACTGAATTTCGCGGGTTCCACCGGGGACTTCGTCGCGGTGTACGTGGTGTCACGGCAACAGCCCAACGCGCTGGTCCAGGACGACGGGGACAAGGTCCACGTCTTCGTGCCTCAAGATTCGCGATAGGGGCCAACCACTTCAGGTCTTGGTAGCAGGCGGCCCATGTCGCGCCGCAGGCGTGTGCTCGGCACCATCGAGTTGAGGCCCGGGACTACGGTGACCGCTCGCCCGAGGCCGGGCGAGCGTGCCCGGTCAGCAACCACTCCTTGTTCGAGTAGGTGCGGGCGCCGCCTGGCGGTCCACAGGGTCTCAGCCCCGGGTTCGGCCCTCACGGAGCATCTGCAGCGCCTGCTCGACCCGCGACCTCCTCGTCTCATCACGTTTGGCCTCGTCGATCCAGCGGGCGAACTCTTTGCGGTGCGACGGCGCCAGGGCGTCGAACGCCGCCTTGGCAGCTGTGTCAGCCGCAAACGCCACGGCGAGCTCAGGCGGCACCACGATCTCTCGAGGCGCAGCGTCGAGGGCAATGACCACGTCGACGACGTCGCCGATCTCTACCCCAAGATCGGCACGCAGCTTCTTGCTCAATCCCAGCAGGTTCTCCCCGCCCATGCGCCCAACCCGCGCCTGGACGCTCATGCCGTTGGCGGTCAACCGCACCGCGGGCGTCTTGCCCGCGCCGAGCGCTCCGACCTGGTCGTCGGTCAGGACGATTGCGGCTGCCGGGCCACGCGGTTCGATGGTCGCGCGCAGTCGGAAAGAGCTGGGGAGGGTGACCACAGACCCACCTTAGGACAACCGGGCCGCCCTCGGCGACCTTCAGTCCGGCCTGGACGAACACCGGTTGACGCTGGTAGAGAAGTCTCCGTGAGCGACTCGAAAGCGGCCGGCGAGACCATCTCCACCCTCTCCGTCCGGCCCCTGGACCGGAACACCTGGCCCGCGTTCGCGCGGCTGGTCGAGGCGAACAGCGGCGTGTGGGGCGGCTGCTGGTGCATGGGCTTCCACGTCCACTTGGGCAAGGGGCGCACCCCGGCGCAAAACCGGGCGGAGAAGGAGCAGCGCGTCAACGAGGGCCGCACCCATGCCGCGCTGGTGCTGGACGGCGACGGGTGCCTGGGCTGGTGCCAGTTCGGCTCCGCCGGGGAGCTGCCGGAAATCAAGAGCCGTCGCCGGTACGAGAAGGACCTGACCAGCTTGCCTGACTGGCGCATCACGTGTTTTTTCACCGGCAGGGGTCTGCGCCGCCGAGGTGTCGCCGACGCCGCGCTCGGCGGCGCGCTGGCCGAGATCGCCCGCCAGGGCGGCGGCACTGTCGAGGGCTACCCCGAGGAGACCGACGATCGCACACTGTCGGGTTCGTTCCTGCACACCGGGCCGATGGCAGCCTTCGAGAAGCACGGCTTCACGCGCACGCGGCCGATTTCCCCGCACCGCTGGGTCGTCACCAGGACCGTCGCCCCTTCCTGAACAGCCCACCGAAGGGCCTTCACACGGGCCTTCTTCTCAGGCATCGTCGACGCCAACGACTGGATCCACCCCGCACGGATAGCGGCCATTCGCGCTGCGGCGCCACGAGCGACGCTTTTGGTGGGCGGCTTCACCGGTTTCGTGCGAAAGGGACTGGCTGGTTCGCGGTCACTGCCCGGTCGAACCGTTGACGACGGCAGTGACATGGAGCTGGCCGACCTGGGTCGAGCATCCGGCAGATGCGGTCTTGAAGGGAACGTAGGCCGCTGCGGTGTTTCCAGGCGGGTAGATGCGAAGACCGCTGACAGGGCGGCTCAGACAGTCCTTCGGCGAGAAGTTCTGGTAGTTGGCGATTCCGAGCAGGGCCGAGGCGCTGGAAGCGGGCGCAACCACAATCGTCATGACCGGCTGCTGGGGATTGCGCGAGGCAGCTGAGCCCACTTGGCGGCCGGCGGTGGCGACGAACGCCACCCCCGGATAGCCGCGCAGGGCACATTTGCTGGAGCCGTGGTTGGTGAACACGATCGACTGGTAGGCAGTTCCGGCGGCCGCTCCCCCGTTGCCCAGTCGTACCGACAACTGGCTGGTACGACACGTGGGGGCCGAGCCTGCCGGGCTCGGGCTCGAGCTCGGGCTCCGGCTGGGCGAAGGCGCGGCGGTCACCGTTGCGGTAGGGGTGCTCGGGGTTGTGGCCGTGTCAGCGGCGGTCGCAGTAGCAGGCGCTGTCGATGAGGCTGAAGAAGGGCCGGAGCTGCCAGAACACGCAGCGGCCAGCAGCACCAGAGGCAGGACGACCAGTGGTATGACGGCGAACGGTGCTGGGCGCATTTACGGCCTCCAACGGGAAGGCGGGACTATGCCACTATTCCACGCTGTGGTCGCTGTCGACAGGGGGTCCGCCCCGCCTGGGACACGGTGAGCTCGCTGAAGGCCACGAACTGCCCGCTCCCGCAAGTGGTCAGTATTGCTGGGGGACCCCACCGAGGCAGCAGTGGAAAGGCTCAGTTGATCCGCTGGCGCCGGGTCATCCAAACGGGTGAAGAACGTCATGGGACGGTTCGATCGGTGTCGATCGCCGGACAGGGATGGCCCGAGATGTCAATCTGTGCTCTGAAAGGTCAACCTCGGCTCAGAGGAAGAAATGGCTGGTCCCCCGGAAAGACTCGAACAACTCAGCCTGGCCCTGCTTGACGGGGGCCGAGACCCGATCTTGTCATGCTTTGCCACCGATGCCACCTTGGTGGTGATGTCCGGCGAGGACCGTATCACGTTGACAGGCCACAGGATCGGGGACGCGGTAGACGCGTTGCTGACCGGGTTTGACGACCTCAGACTCACACCGACATCACTGCACATCACGAACGAAGGTGTCGTGGAGGAAGCAGTGGTGTCCGGCGACCATACAGGCATCTTCGGTGGCGCAGAGCCCACGGGTCGACGAGTGTGCGTGAACACCAGGTTGTCTGCCACCTGGGGCCCAGACTCGAGCCTGGCGTCCCTGTTGGTTGAGGCGGACACCCGGGCTCTGTTCGCCCAGATCGCCGGGACCGATGACGTCAGCGGCGTCACCGGCGGGCTGGTCGCTGTCGTTCGCGAGCGGTACAACAGCGCGCTTCACGTGACCGACGAAACCAGCCTGCCTCCGCTCCCAGTCCCTTCCTCCCGGGGCACGGCTCGGCCCCCAGCCTCCCGCCGTCGCTGGGTCCTGGCCATGGTCGTGGCGGCCGCGCTCCTAACGGGTGGCCTCACCTGGCGAAGCGCGTCCTCAGCCGCAGACCTGGAGGCCGCTCACACCCTCACCACTGCCTCCGTCAGGGCTCCTGGGAAACAGTCGACCGGAGCCGTTACGCCCAGACCGAGCCATCGTGCTCAGCCCACGACCGCACCGCGGCCCATCATCGCTACAGCCAACCCCAAGAGAGCCCCGACCGTTCAGGCCGGCCAGCAGGTCGTCCTCAAATCGGACGTGCTGTTCGCTCTTGACTCTGCGACCCTGACCCCGGCTGCCATTGCCCGCCTGGGTCGCCTCGCCAAGCTGGTTCGCGACACCAACGTCACCGGGACCATCCAGATCAACGGATACACCGACAACTCCGGTGGCTTCGCCTACAACTCCGCGCTGTCCCGGTCCCGAGCGCTGGCAGTCGCACGGGTCCTCCAGACCGAGCTGGTCGGCCGGCACGTGACGCTCGTCCCGCAAGGATTCGGTCAGGCGAACCCCGTCGCGCCCAACACGAGTGACGCCGCCCGCGCCCGCAACCGCATCGTCACGGTGGTCCTGCCCGTCCACCGCTGAACGCGCCGATCGCCCCTTCAGCCAATCAGCTCGCGGTCGGCAGGACACGTGGAGCAACATACGAAGCCTCACGTTGGGACTCGGTCATGCCACCCCACACACCGTAGGGTTCGCGTACCCGGAGCGCGTGCTCACGACACTCCTGCAAGACAGGACACGTGAGGCACACGGCTGTCGCTGCGCTGTCACGGTCACGGCGTGAGGGACCCCGTTCACCCTCGGGATGGAAGAAGGTAGCTGGATCCTCACGCCGGCAGGAACCGTCATACTGCCATTTCCACAGATCTGCTACCGGCCCTGGCAATCGGCAGACGATATTCACCGGCGCCCCCCTTCGACCGGTCGGCACCAGTGATCCTGTGTCATCACCTGCACGTCGCCGATCCCCAGCAGGGTTGGCAACGGGAGAACCCGGCTGTGGGAATCTGCGTGAAACGCGCCGAGCGAACACTGGCGTGGGCTGCTTGACTGCTGTGCCATGGAGGAACTCAATTCGGTGGTCCTGTGATGAGGACACGAGCCACCGAGGTTCGGGAGTAGCACGAGGATAAGGCGACGCAGCCGTGGTTCTGGGGGTGCGCCGCATGGAAAACTCTAGCAGCCGAGCGGCCGCCGGCCGTCCCGACGTGATCACTGCCACCCGGGTGCTCGGAGGGCCTGCACGCCCCGGGCTGCGATCAGACGCTCGGTTCCTTCAGGTCCGGCCCCGTCCCAGTCGCCCTGGCCAAAGGGCAACCAACGGCCCCCCTCCGTACGGAACCCGTGTCAAACAGCTACTCGGTGACTTCATCGCTCACCTTGGGCACCGGCACAGGCCGGGCCGGTCCACGGCGGCAGGCCAGCCGGAGCGGCGCAGCTGCTATCTGGTCACACGGGCGATCGAGGATGCGCCGACGATCTCGCCGACGGCGTCGCAGATCGGTGAGACTGTTACCGAGACGGTGATCGCGGTTCCGTCTTTCCGGACACGTTCGGTCTCAAAGGAGTCGACATGTTCACCGGCTTTGATCCTGGCCAGGATGGCGTCGATCTCGCCTGTTCGATCCCCGGCACAGATGAGCTCAACATACCTGCCGATGATCTCCTCCTTCGGGTAGCCGTAGATCCGCTCGGCGGCTGCGTTCCAGCTGGTGACCTGCCCGTCCAGCGTCATCCCGGTGACGGCATCGTCCGAGTCCTTCACGATCGCCGCCAGCTGCATCCTCAGGTCGTGATCCTTCTCTGACTTGGTGCGGTCAGTGAGGTCGCGTACCGCTGCGATCGCCAGCGGTCCGTCCTCGGTATCGATGGGACACAGGCTGATGCTCAGCGGGAACTCGGTGCCGTTGCGGTGACGACCGCGCGGGCACGGCAGACGGCCCACGCCAGGGCGTCCGCCACCGGGGCTGGGGAGCCGGGCCTCGAGGTGCTCGAAATACGCATCCCGGTGGGCAGGGTGGCGCGACCGGACCGAGTCGGGCAGCAGCGTGTCGACGAGCTGTCCGACCAGCTCTTCGCGGGGATAGCCGAAGAGCAGCTCCGTCTGGCGATTGATGTATCGGATCACGCCTGTCCGGTCCACGCCCACCAGTGCACCCGGCACAGCGTCGAGCATTCTCTCGAAATCCGTCATCTGCCCCATCATCTACTTCCCCTTCACCAGTGGCAGATGACTCAAACCATGCGAAATGACTCAAACTGTCATAGACCTGCAAACCCTGCATTCTCTACTGACAAGTATGTCACCAAGCGCCCCTGGCGGGTCCCTCGCGTCGGAACAGTGCCTCTGACGGCGCACACCACGGGATCTGAGCACACCACGGGATCACTGACTGCTGCGCCACGGCGCGCACCCTCACTGCACGGGCAGGGCTTCAGCTGGTGACTCCAGCAGTGCTTGCACCCGTCGGAGCGACTCGCGCCGCTGGCGGAGGCCTTCCCGGAAGGCGCGGTTATCCGTATGCCGGATCTCGACGCGGAGGTCAACGAGCCGGTGGGTGAGAACCTCGTGCAGGGCAGCGACTTCGTCGTCGGACAGTTCGATGTTCAAGGGCACCTCCGCGGTCGACTGTGATCCATCACCAATTGTGCGCACACTCCCCCGCCCTGGCACGTCACGACACGGCGGCCTACGAGACTCCGGGAAGGCAGCCGGCGGCAGAAGCCCGATCGGCGCCGCGCCCAGGCCGACGAACGGCGCAGGTCCGCCGCCCGCCAGCGAGTCCGGTTGACAATCAGGCCCGGCCTGAGGTGTTGACTGCAGGGGAGCCCAACCGGCGCCGAAAGGACAACGTGATGATCACCGAGCACTTCCTGAGGTTCGAGCGGGTGGGTACCGTCGAGGCCACAGACCACGGGCTGACGGCGCAGATGCACGGCGAGCTCCTGCGCATCGACCTCGTCCGGTCCGACATCGTCCGGGTCAAGATCAGCCGCGGGGGGACGTTCGACGAGTCGCCGACCTACGCCGTGTGTGTCGACCCGCTCGGTGAGGATGTGCAACACACGGTCGAGCGCGCCGATGACGTCGTGCGGCTGCGCACCGCAGATCTGGTCGTCTCGCTCTGGCTGAACCCGTTCCGGCTCGACGTGCACCGCACCGACGGCTCGGCGGTGGTCGAAACCGCGGGCGACGACGACGGCAGGTTCTGGGGCTACGCGACGCTCAACAATGTCTTCACCCTGCGCCGCCGGTGCGCGCCCGAGGACGCCGTCTACGGCCTCGGTGAGAAGTCCGGGCGTCAGAACCGTCGGGGCCGCGACTTCACCTTGTGGAACACCGACGTCCTGGACCCGCACTCGAGCAGCGAGTTCACCGCCGGCAGGCCGCAGTCGGATCCTCGCTCAGACTCCACCAGCACCGAGTTCGACCCGCACTATGTGTCAATCCCGTTCTTCTACCACCAGAGCTTCTCCACCGGGCAGATGGCGGCGTCGTTCGTCGACAACGGCTACCGGGGGCACTACGACTTCAGCGACCCGTCGGAGTACCGGATCCAGTTCGACGGCGGCCAGTACACCGAGTACCTGTTCGCCGGGCCCGACATGCCGGCGCTCCTGGCGGCCTACACCTGGCTCACCGGCCGGATGGCTCCCCCGCCCCTGTGGGCCCTCGGATACCACCAGTGCCGCTGGTTCCGCTACACCCAGGACGCCGTCGAGCAGATCGCGGCCCAGCACCGCAGCCGCGACATCCCCTGCGACGCCTTGTGGCTGGACATCGACTACATGGACGGCTATCGCGTCTTCACCTGGGACGAGCAGGCATTTCCCGACGTCGCCGGGATGCTGGGGCGACTCGACGAGCGGGGTTTCAAGGTCATCACGATCGTCGACCCGGGGGTCAAGGCAGAGCCCGGCTACCGTATCTTCGACCAGGCCCGCGAGCGGGACGTCCTGTGCAAGACCGAGGGTGGCGGCACCTACATCGGCCAGGTCTGGCCCGGCAGCACCGCCTTCCCGGACTTTGCGACGCAGGCCGCCCGCGACTGGTGGGGGGAGCTCAATGCCGCTCACGTGGCCTCCGGGCTCGCCGGGATCTGGAACGACATGAACGAGCCGGCCACCGGGACGATCGCGGCCGGTCCGATGCGTTTCGGTGCCGGCCAGTACTCGCACGAGCGTTTCCACAACCAGTACGCGCTGCTGATGGCGATGGGGACCACGGCCGGGCTGCTCGCCGCGATGCCGCAGAAACGCACGTTCGTCCTGTCCCGGGCCGGCTCTGCCGGCATCCAGCGGTATGCCGCGAACTGGCTGGGCGACAACCAGTCCCGCTGGGACCACCTCTGGCTCAGCATGCCGATGGCCGGCGGGCTCGGCATCAGCGGACAGGCCTTTGTCGGCGCGGACATCGGCGGTTTCCAGGGGAACTCGAACGCCGAGCTCTCCCTGCGCTGGATTCAGTACGGCGTGCTGACCCCGTTCTGCCGCAACCACTCCGAGATCGGCACCGTCGACCAGTACGCCTGGACCTGGGGCCCGGTCATCGAGGAATGGGTCCGCGACGCCATCCGGCTGCGCTACCGGCTGATGCCCTACCTCTACGCGAGCTTCCTGAAGGCCGCCGAGACGGGCGCGCCGGTGCAGCGTCCGCTGGTTTTCGACCACCAGTACGACCGGACGGTGCGGGACATCGATGACGAGTTCCTCTGTGGGCCAGACCTGCTGGTAGCCCCGGTGTTCGAGCCCGGCTGCACGGCCCGTCAGGTCTACCTGCCTGAGGGCACCTGGTACGACTGGCACTCGGACGAGGTGACCCAGGGCGGGACCTTCGTGGTGGTCCCGACCCCGATGGCGACCATCCCGATCTTCGCGCGCGGCGGGTCAGTCATCCCGATGTGGCCTGACGCGCCGCCCTCGACCGCCGGATACCACCCGTCCGTGATCGAGCTGCACCTCTTCGTGCCCGGAGCCGACGGCACCTACACGTCCCTGCTCCAGGAGGATGACGGACTGACCTTTGCCTCGCTGGAGGGCTCGAGCTACCGGACCACGATAACGGTGACCAGGACCGGCGACCGGCTCGCGGTGCGCGGCGATGTCACTGGCGACGGCTACCCGGAGTTCAGGAGGGAGGAGCTCCACCTGGTCGTCCATGGCGCTGCCCCTGATGCGGCGGACGTCGGCGGAACCCGGGTGCCCGTCGCGCAGGGGCGCCTCTGCGTCGCCAACACAGGGACTCCGTTCGGCATCGCGTTCGACCTGTAGGAATGCGCCGCCTGAGGGACGGACTGACGGGCTCTGGACACCCCGCCGCCTACCGCCCTCACGCGGTCCTGCGCCCCAGTACCGGGGAGGCGCTCCATCGGCCAGCGCCAGTTCGGGGATTCCCTTCGCGACGGGGGTGGGCCGGCGTAGCATCCGTGGTCTAGGTCGGTACGTTGTCCGTGACGAGTCACCGGACGACAGGCTCGAAAGGCAGGCGGTATGGGGCGTGATGTGACCACCCGAGAGCAGACGGTCACGGACGCGCGCCTGATGGCGGCGATCGCCGACTATTCGGATGATGCCATCATCGGCAGCACCCTGAGCGGCATCATCACGGCCTGGAGCCCGGCTGCCGCGAGAATGTACGGCTACACCAGCGATGAGATCCTCGGCAGTCCCGGAAGCCTGCTGGTCCCCGATGACCGGGCCGGCGAGTTCGTCGACGCCGTGGCCATGGTCAAGGGTGGCAAGGCCCTGGAGCACTTTGAGACGACGCGTGTCCGAAAGGACCGGTCAACAGTCCCGGTCTCACTGACCGTGGTGCCGATTCACGACAGCCACGGAGCGATCGTCGGTGCTGCTGCCGTCCACCGTGATGTCACCGTTCAGAGGCATGCGTTCGAGCTCGCGCAGCGGATGGAGGCGATCGTCGACAGCTCGGACGATGCGATCATCGGTGGCACGCTGGAGGGCATCATCACCAGCTGGAACCCGGCCGCCGTCAGCATGTACGGCTACTCCTGCGAGGAGATCGTCGGCAGGTCCATCGACCTCCTGGTTCACCACGACCGGATCGCCGAGACGGCAGCGGTCTTGGCCAAGGTCAGGTCAGGACAGCCCGTCAAGCGCCTCGAGACCCTCCGCGTCCGTAAGGACGGCGAGGTGTTCCCGGTCTCTGTCACCATCTCACCCATCCACGACGAGTACGGCGCCATCATCGGCACGTCCATGATCTGCCGTGACATCACCGAGCAGAGGCGCGCGTCCGTGGTCGCGCGGCGGATGGAGGCGATCGTGGAGAGCTCGGATGACGCCATCATCGCCATCACGCTCGACGGCTTCATCACGAGCTGGAACCCGGCCGCGGAGAGGCTGTTCGGCTACACCGGTGAGGAGATCATCGGCGCCTCCGTCGAAACCATCAGTCCGCAGGACCAACTCGACGAGATCAAAGCCATCCTGGCCAGGAACAGAACCAGCCGGCACATCGAACACCTGCATACCGCGGGTGTCCGGAAGGACGGCACGGTGTTCCCGGTCTCCCTGACCGTCTCCCCGATCCATGGCGAAGACGGCGCCATCGTCGGCACCTCACTGATCAGCCGGGACATGACTGCGCTGCGCCACGCCGTCCGGTACTCCCGCAGCCTGATCGAGGCGGGCCTGGACCCGCTGATGACCATCAGCCCCGAAGGCAAGATCACCGATGTCAACGAGGCCACGATCCAGGCCACCGGAGTTAGTCGCGAGGCTCTGGTCGGGACCGACTTCTCGCAGTACTTCACCGACCCCGGCAAAGCGACCGAGGGCTACCGGCGGGCGTTCTCGCAGGGGTCGCTCACCGACTACGCGCTCACCCTGCTTCATGAGGACGGCACGCTGACCGACGTCTTGTACAACGCCTCGGTCTATCGGGACTTCAACGAGAACGTGCTCGGCGTCCTGGCCGTCGCACGAGACGCCGTCAAGCTCCGCCGACAACAGCAGCTGAGCAAGCAGCTGCAGGAGGCCCTGGAGTCTCGGGTCATCCTCGAACAGGCCAAGGGAATCACCGCCCAGCGGCTTGGGGTCACCATCGCGCAGGCATACCAGCTCATCCGCACGCACGCACGCAACCACAACGCCAGCCTGCGCTCCGTTGCCGAGGCAGTCGTCGAGGTGGGACTCGAGGTCTGAACCGGGCCGGGGATCTGCGATCCTCTACCTGAGTGCCGACCTCGGCTGGCTGAGCTGCCCCGGTGACTGGTCAGCGTGCGGACTTCACCCTGATCTGGCGTTTGATCCTGCCCAGCATCGACCCCGGGTGGTGGGCGCCTCGGCAGGCGCCGGTCCCGGGGCGACAGCGCAACAAAGTCCTCGGCTATCTCGGCCAGGGACTGCGGCAGCCACGCTCAGCTCACCGGTGCTCATCTGACACCCGTCCTCCGCTCGTCGGTTGGCCGGTCAGCTGTAGCTGGCGTCCGGTGGCATGACGATGGTCGCGCACGACGGGCAGAGCATCGCGACCCGACCGCCTTTTCCGCCGGCCCGTGCGGCAAGCACCACACAGGAACCCTCGGGGACACGCAACCGGCCAGGCCCGGGCTCGATGGGTTGCCAGCGAACCTTCTGGACGACGATCGGATTCCAGATCGCGATCCAGCCGGAGTCCATCTGCGCTGAACAGGTCGGGCAAGAGCTGTCGGTGGTTACCTGGTCGTCCATGAGCCCAGATTAGGGCGAACGATGGCCGGGAACAGCCCTTGTGCCGCGACCTTTCGGGTCCAGGGGCACCCATCTGGTCGAGACCCCGTCCCGGGCGGGTCACCTCACCACCACCTGAAGTGTGGCGAGCGTGGGGTCGGCCGCGTAGGCGATCCGGGCGCCCTGGTCACGCGCCCTTGTCAGGGAGTCGAGCGCGCTGCGGGTGACCCGTTCACCGGGGGCCAGCACCGGTACCCCGGGCGGATACGGCGCGACGAGCTCGGCCGACACCCGCCCGACCGCCTCCTGCGCCGACACCCGGGCGTGCCGGGCGAAGAACGCCTCCCGTGGTGCCAGCACGGTTTCCGGCTCGACGGACCATGCCGGCTCCGTCACTGGCTGACGCGGCGAACCCCGATGTCGCGCAATGGAATCGGCCAGCGCCTCGGTCAGCTCGCCGATCCCCTCATCGTCGTCGGCGATGGTGAGCATCGGGATGACGGTGTCCCGGCCGGCCATCTCCAGCGGCATCTGCCGGACGAGAAGGTCCGCCTCCACGTCGTACCCGCTGCCGCCCGTTCCGGCAAGCAGGACCACCAGCTTGGCCGGGTCCACGCCCGGGCCGTCGAGCACGTCCACCCCCTCGATGGCTCTCAGGCGCCGCTTGGCGTCAGCGACCCTGCTGAGCAGCCGGCCGATCAGCTCGGCGCCGTCACGTTCCAGCAGGCTGCGCGAAGCGTCGATGCTGGCCAGGATCGCGCCGGCCGGGCTGGTGGTGTGGGTCGCCTCGAAGGCCCGATCCAGCCGGTCGACGTCGATCCGGCCGGTGTTGGCCAGGACCATCGCCGCCTGGGAGTAGGCGGGCAGTGCCTTGTGGGCGCTGGTCACCATCGCGTCCGCGCCCAGGGCGATGGCGTGTGGCGGAGCCTCCGGGTGGAAGCCGAAATGCGATCCCCAGGCGGCATCCACGACCAGCGGTATGCCGTGGGCGTGCGCCAGGCGGGCGTGTCCGGCAATGTCCGAGAGGGTGCCGACGTAGGACGGGTCCCCCAGGAAGACAGCGCGAACCTCGGGGTGGGCCGCCAGTGCAGCCTCGACGTCGCAGACCGGCACGGCACCGGGCAGTCCGGTCGCCGGGTTGACCGCCGGGCGGACCCAGACCGGCTCGAGCCCGGCCAGCACGAGGCCGAGCAGCAGCGAGCGGTGCAGGCTCCGCGAGACGACCACCCGGGCGCCCGGTTGCGCCACCGCGAGGGCCAGTGCCTGGTTGCCGTGCGTCGAGCCGCCGACGGAGAATCGGCAGATATCTGCGCCCCACAGCTGGGCGGCGCGGCGCTCGGCCCGGACGAGTACCCCTGCCGACAGCGTCATCGTGTCCAGCCCGCCATACAGGGGAACGTCGCCCGCGACGACAGCACCGACCAGACCGCTGCGCTGCTTGTGCCCCGGGATGGTGAAGGGCCGCTGACGAGCCTCGCCGAACGAGAGGTAGGCATCGAGCAGCGGCGCATCCCCTCGAAGACCGCGCGGGTCTGCCGGCGACGTGGGCGACCTGGTCATGCCAGCCATGGTGCCACGTCGACCCCGACGTCCTCAACGCTCGGTAAACGTCATCCGGTAGGCGGCTGGTGGACGCAGAACGCCGTCATCCCAGTTCTGGCCGGTGGTCACGAGCATCGTGCCTCTGGTCAGCTTCAGCTCCGGATGGGTGCGCTGGCCGTACCCGAAGTGGTGCGGGCCATAGACATACATCGGACCGGGGTCCGGAACGGGAGCGGCGAACTTGGGCTTCCAGGCGGAGAAGGTCAGATCGCCTGCCGCGTTCAGCCTGGTGACGGCAACCCGGGAGAAGCCGCCATCCTTGAAGGCCCACGCCCCGGTACCGGTCAGCGTGATGGTGCGGGCGCGGATGTCTAGCCGGGTGGCGGACACGGCGACTGCCGACTCGATCCAGTAGATGTGGGTGCGGTTGTCGTTCGGTAGCAGCTGCGCTCCCCCGTGGCTGACGTGCAGGCAGCCGCGATTCTGGGTGACGGCGGTGGAGTGGGCGAACCGGCCGGTGCTGAACGTGTCACCGAACAGCCAGACTGAGCGCGTGCCCATCTTGATCGAGGCGGCCACGTCCGCGGCTCCCCATGCCTTCACCGGCAGGGCCGCGAACATCGCCGCGTAACCGGCAGCTGTGCCCGGGGCCCTCTTGCCGCAGTATGCCGGCACCGGCAGCGGCACGAGCGCCGCGCGGGCAATCGCTGGACGTTGGCCGAGCGCTGGGCGATACCCGGAGGCTACCTCCCCTGCTCCCGCGGAAGACACGACGAGGCTGAGCGAGGCGCCCATCATCACAGCCACAACGGCGGCTTTGAGCATCGGACACCTCACGTCATACCGAGGGCCGCTCCCTGCCGGTGTACCGTGCCCGCAGACGGCCTCGGTGCGTCCTTGCACCCATCCGTCGACCCGGCTCTTACGTCACATGCAGACGCGCCTCCCGCACTACCAACATGGCAGCCGAATTCGGGCCCGACGCCTCGTTTGGCCGGAGTCAGCCCGAACAGGTGAGCTCCGGCTCGGTTGTTCGGACGAGGTGGTCTGGGACGGCCCAGCCCGTGCGTGAGGGGAGACACTTATCGGCCTCAGAGCACAGGTCAGCAGGGCGCCGGGGTCGACTGCAGCCGGCGCGGCCAGCACTTGGTACCAGCCGCGCCAGGTCCGCCTGGGCGGGCGAGTCAGAACTCCCCGTTGACCAGCCCCATGACCTCGATCCGCCAGTCGTCAAAGCTCATCTTCGGCTCGCGCTCCAGAAGATCGGCCAGAGACTGCTCACGGGTCGGCTCCGCGCCAAGGACCACTGCCGCCACGTCCTCAGCAAGCTCGTCGTGGCTCAGCACCTTGACGTCGACCCCGGTCGAGGACTTGTCGGCCTTGATGGCGTGGGCCAGCACGCCTAGCAACGCCACCCGGGCGCTCTGGTCATCGGGCGCGGATGCCTCCACGAGGGTGTTGCCGCCAACCAGGACCACGCGGGCCTTGTCGGACAGCTTGGGCATCAATGTGGAGGCCACCACGAATCGGGCGAGCAGCCCGTCCTCCAGGAAGTTGCGCACCCGTTCGACCACCGTGGTGCCCCGGGCGGCGGCGTGAACCGGCATCTGGACGTATCCGTCCAGTGAGCCGGGCGCGATCCCCGCGAGCGCCGCTTCCAGGCCCTCCAGATCATCAACCGCAATCACGTCTGCACCTGCGAGCCGCAATGCCTCTGACACCGCAGCCACCCGTTCTGCTGCTCCCGTAACCACTACCGTCGAGACCACAGTCATTCCCTTCGCCGTCGCTGTTAGCCGAGGCTAGCGAACAGGAAGGCGCTTGACCACACAGAACCGCCGGTCTGCCGGACGAGATCAGAGCGGCGTGTAGCCCCGGCAGCCTTCGCGACGACGGCCATCATGGGTCATCCCGGCAGTGACATCCGAAACTGCGACCTGAAGAGCCGCGGTTCAGGCCGCTCCGCCACCCGGTTAGTGTGTGCAGCCATGACCGATATCTCATCGGAGATCCTCGCCCCTCACTGAGCTCCCCGAGCACATCCCACCCTGCCTCACCCGCGCTTGCATGCTTCCCGCATCAGCGCCAATTCACGAGGACGCCATGGTCCACAGCCGAACCACCTTCACCGCCAGGCTCGCCGTTGTCGTGCTGAGTCTGAGCGCCTGTGGGTCAGCCAGCGTCGCAGCACCGACGACGACCCCCTTGTCGATCTACGGGGCCGACACGACGATGGCCAGGATCTCGGCGGCCGGCAGGATGAAGGTGGGCATCCGCTACGACCAGCCGGGATTCGGGCTCAAGGACATTAACGGCACCTTCTCCGGCTTCGACGTCGAGGTATCAAAGATCCTGGCCGGGTCGATGGGCCTGACGGCCGACAACATCGACTGGGTCGAGAGCCCGGCCGCCGCCCGGGAGTCGCTCATCGAGAACGGCGTCGTGGATCTCGTCGTGGCCACCTACCCCATCGACGACCAGAGCAGGGCACGGGTCACCTTCGCAGGTCCGTACTACGTGGCAGGCCGGAACTTGTACGGCATCGCCATCACCAAGGGCGACGTGAAATTCTGCGAGTTCATCAACGCCACGCTCAGGAGCAACTCTGCGGCCTATGCCAAGGCGCTGGCGGACACCGCCGCAAAGGTCGGGGCCGCGCAGACCACGCTGCCACCGGCCATCGCCTGCGTCTGATCTCGCAGAGAAGTACGGCAAGGAAGAGTCCGACGGCAGGAGTACGTCAACAGGTGCCTCAACAGAGGTACGCCGACCTAGGTACCCGGGGACGCTGACATAAGTACAACGAAGGTCCTACCTGGCGAGAGGTAGGCCCTTCGTTGTGCTGTCACTCTACCCCCGTCAGAGACCTCCGCTGACCACCGGCACAGCGGGCGATGTCTCGGTCGTCACGGCGGACCACCGGGGAACAGCGTAGGACCGTGAAGGTCCCCTGCCTCAGGCAAGTCCGAGCTCCCTAGCCTCTTCCCAGAGCTCTGCGCGCACGCTGGGGTGAGCCGCATACTCGATCAGGTGGTGCGCCTGGGTCTTCTCGTCGTACCCCAGCAGCCTGGCCACCCCCTGCTCGGTCACCACGGCGGTCTGCTGGAACGAGGTCACCGGCTCGTCCAGCAGGGGAACCACCGAGGAACAGTCGGCCCGCGGGTGCCAGCTGCGCAGGGCGATGAACGCCTGGCCACCCGGGGAGTGCAGCGCGCCGACGATGAAGTCGGTCTGGCCGCCGTACCCGGAGTAGATCCTGGCGTTGATCCGTGAGGCGTTCGCCTGTCCGAAGAGGTCGACCTCCAGGGCGGCATTCACGCTCGTCATCTGGCGGTTGGCGGCGATCAGGGCCGGGCTGTTGGTCTTCTCGGTGCGCAGCATCTGCACGCGCGGGTTGCGGTCCACCCAGTCGTACAGCCGGCGCGAACCGAAACAGAAGGACGCGGTCAGGACGTGATCCTCATCGAGAGCGTGCGCGGCATCCAGGTCCAGGACGCCGTCCGAGAACAGCTCGGTCCAGATCCGTAGCCCACGCCGGGACGCCAGCGACTTCAGCGTGGAGTCAGGGACCGCCCCGATGCCCATCTGGAGCGTTGACCCGTCCTCGATCATGGCGGCAAGGCGCTCCGCGATGACCATGCTCTCGTCATCGGGCACACGGTCATGCACGTCATCGAGCTCGGACTCGATCTCGACGGCGAAGTCGACCTCCTCGACCGAGATCTGTGAGTCGCCGAAGGTGTACGGCATCCGGGAGTTGACCACCGCGATCACCAGGCCGCCGCGGGCGCGGCAGGCATCGACGGCCGCCGGAAGGATGTTCACCTCGATGCCCATGCTGAGCATGCCGTCGATGGCCGGGGCGCAGTGCAGCACGACCACATCGGGCGGCAGCGTCCGCTGGAACAGGACCGGCACCATGGACAGCCTGCTCGGAACGTAGGACAGCGCCGGGTGATGACGCATGCCAGGACCGACAAAGCTGGTCTCGGCAATGACCCCTGAGCGGACCGGAATCCCGACGGGGGAGTTGAGCTGGAAGAGGCGATACCGCTCGATCGAGCGGTCTATGGCCTCGAGCACCAGCCACGGGGTGGTCGCGTTGCCGCCGACCACCACCCGCGGGACGCCATCGAGGGCAGCCAGATGACGTTGGAGCTGATCGAGACTAATCGTTTGCACGTCGTCCATTGTGCCCGACGCTTGCCCCTGTTGTTGACCGCCGGCAGGTCAGTCCGGCGGCCTGCGAGCAGGACGTGCCTGCTGGGTGACCGCGAAGACCGCGGCCTGGGTCCGCCGCTCCATGCCCAGCTTGCCCAGCACGGCGGTGATGTAGTTCTTGACCGTCTTCTCGGCCAGCGACATGGCCTCGCCGATCTGACGGTTCGTGAGGCCCTCGGCGACGTGGTCGAGGATCCGTCGTTCCTGCGGTGAGAGCAGCCGCAGCCGGGGGTCGGCCCCTGCGTTGCTGGTCCACCCGCGCCGAACCCGGTCGACCGTCGCCGGGTCGATGAGCTGCTCACCAGCGGCTGCCCGGCGGATGGCGTCGATCAGACCGTTGCCCTTGATGTCCTTGAGCAGGTAACCCGCCGCCCCGGCCAGCACGGCCGTGGCCAGCGCCTGTTCGTCATCGAAAGAGGTCAGGATCAGCCCCGCGATCGCGGGGTCCACCGACCGCACGTCCCGGCATACGTCGATGCCCGACCCGTCGGGCAGCCGCGCGTCGAAGATGGCCACGTTCGGGCGAAGTGCCGGGATCCGGCGGGCGGCCTCGACAGCCGAGCCGGACTCGCCCACCACCTCGAAGTCCTCGACCGTCTCGAGGAGCTCGCGCAGCCCGCGACGCACGATCTCGTGGTCGTCGAGGAGGAAAATACGGATTGTCATCTGGTCGCCTTCCGTGCCGGATCCACCCATCATGACCCATCGACCAGGTCAAGGTCCCGTCCCCCTTTCCACGGGCCCCGTGGCGAGAGAGCTGGCGGAGGCAGCTCGGTCGCCGGATACGCGGGCACCCGGGTCCTGCGTCCACGGTCTTCTTCACCGGAACCCTTCTGACCGCGTCCCGTCTGAGCGGGTCCCTGACCGGGTTAGCCGGCGGACGCCTCCGGCGAGGTGACATGGCGAACACCCTTGACAGACTGGGCGATTGAGCCGACCGCCCCGCGCTGACGGTCCGAGCCGGTCCCGGAGACGAGGACCACGCCGTCGACGACCTCGACCTGCCAGCTCTTCAGGCCGGTCTCGGCCAGGGTGCGGGTAATCTCGGCGGCAATGTCCTTGTCGGAGCGGGACATCGCCCGGATCACGTCACTGCGGCTGATGACTCCCCGAAGGATGTCCCCGCGGACCACGGGCAGGCTCTTCCAGGAGGTGGTGGCAAAGGTGTGGGCCACCTCCGCCACGTCGTTGTCCTCGCGCACAGTGTGGGGGTCGGACGTCATCACCTGCCGGACGGTGGCCAGGTGCGACTGGGTGGACTGCGGTGAGGGGCGCGCATGTGCCCTGGGGTCAGGCTCCAGATCCGCCTTGAGCAGGTCGGCCTCGCTGATGATGCCGACCACCCGCCCGTCCGCATCAACGACCGGAAGGCCGGTCACCCGCGCCGTGGCCATCAGCTTCAGCGCTTCTTCCAGGGACGCGTCCTCCAGCACGCTGTATGCCGGGCTGGTCATGATCTCGCGGACAAGCATGTCGACCATCCTTTAGAACGCAACAGAACTGGCAACGTCCAGCATGCCTCGCGGCAGGCAGGACAGGAACAGTGACAAACGTCTCACGAGTGGTGCTCGGTTAGCGCCTGCCACACCAACAGCGTGCCCCGAGGCGTCCTCGCCCGCACGTCGAGCGAGCCACCGTGGGCCGCAGCGCGTTCTCGCAGGTTGGCCAAACCGCTCTGCACCACCCCCGGAGCGACCCCGATCCCGTCGTCGGCAACCTCGATCTGGACCATCCCGTCGACGGTGATGCGGACACTGGCACTTGACGCCCTGGCGTGCCTGGCGACATTGGCCAGCCCCTCGCGGACCACGGCGAACAGATCGGCCTCAAGCTCGGCGGTCAGCGAGTTCAGCTGACCGGCGACCCTGAGATCCGGGACGAAGCCCAGAGCCGGGGTGGATCCGCGGACCAGCTCGGAGATCTCATCCTGCAGCTCTCGAGTCGGGTTGGCCCTGTGCAGCTCGAAGATGGTCCGACGGATGTCCTTGATGGCCGCATCCAGGCTGTCCACCGCCTCCTCGAGCCTCGCGCGCACGGTCGGGTGCTCCGCCAGCCGGGACGTCGACTGCAGCGACAACCCCGTCGCGAAGAGCCGCTGGATCACGTGGTCGTGCATGTCCCGGGCGATCCTGTCCCGGTCCTCCAACAGGGCCACCCGCGAGCGGTCCTGCTGGCTGCGAGCCGCCACCAGGGCCAGCCCCATCTGCTGGGCCAGTGCGGCCAGCGGCGGCACCACCTCAGCAACGAACGGCTCGGCGTCCCTGGCCCACGCGACGGCCAGCACGCCGATCTCGTCATCGCCGACGGTGATCGGCAGCAGCGCGGTGGGGCCGTACGGGTCCGAGAGCGCCAGCGCCCGCACGTCATCGGTCAGGCCGTCGACCATCGAGTCCCCGGGCCTGGTCAGCAGCAGAACCGGCTCCCGGGCCGTCACCAGCTCTCGCCAGTGTCGTTTGTGCAGCACGGTGCCCAGCGCCGAGTCGGTCCGCTCTGCGTCATCGTGGGACTGCCCTGCCTGCACAGCCCGCACGACCAGATCTGCGTCGTCGTCGTACAGCGCGACCATCGTCAGCTGGGCCTGGGACAGCTCCCAGGTGCGCTGAGCCAGGAAACGCATCGCCGACCTCTCGTCCCTGCCCTCGAGAAAGAGCTGGGTCACCGCCCCGGTGGTCGCCAGCCAGCGCCGCTGCTGCCGGCTCACCTCATACTGCCGGGCATTTCCGATGGCGATACCGGCCGCTGCGGCGAGCGCCACCAGGATTGCCTCGTCATCCGGGCTGAACTCTGCGGCACCCTGCTTCTCGGTCAGGTAGAGGTTGCCGAACACCTCGTCGCGAATGCGGATCGGGGTGCCCAGGAAGCTGCTCATCGAAGGATGGTGGGGCGGAAAACCGGTGGAGTCCGGGTGGACGGAAAGGTCTGTCAGCCGCAGAGACCGTGCCTGGTGAATCAGCAGGCCGAGCACCCCGTGACCGCGGGGCGGGTCCCCGATGGCCGCACGCTCAGCCTCACTGACCCCATGCGTCACGAACTCGACCAGGTGATCACCGCCCGGGCCGAGGACGCCCAGCGCACCGTACCTCGCATCGACGAGCTCACACGCGGAGTTCACGATCCGGGTCAGCACGTCCGACAGCTCGAGGTCCGCGGTCACCGCCATCACGGCATCCAGCAGCGCGCTGAGGCGCTGCTGGGCGCGCGCCGAGGCCTGCTCCCGGCTGCTCAGCTCGTTGAGCAGGGTGACCGGGTCCAGCGTCGGAGCGACCGGCCAGGGCGATGCCTGTCCTTCGTTGATCGGGTCGGACTCCATCCTGTCGATTCTAGGGTGTGTCCGGTGTGCTCAGGTGGCCTCGGACGCTCTCGTCTCACGGCCGCCGGCCAGCTGCAGCGAGGAGTCCGGGTCGGCGACGGTCAGCACGTCACAACCTGCGTGCTCCTGGCAGTACTTGCCCACGGGGTCGACGGCGTCGGGCGCGTCGCGACCCACCACCAGCACCGCTGCGCCGCGGCTGCGCTCCACGAGGGTCCGCGCCGCATCACCCTCTACCGTCTCGAACGTGCACGGCACCCGCCGCTGCCGATGCAGAGCCCGCAGGGCCACCCCGAACATCGCCACGTCCAGCTCGGTGCGCTCCTCCGCACTCAGCCCGCCTGGCAGCACCTGCACGAAGCGGACCCGGGACCCGCGGTGAACGGCCTCCCGCACGGCCGCCCCCGCGACCAGGGTCGCCATACCGTCGTTGACCAGACCGGCCACCACATCGGGCGCGAAATGTGGTGACCGCTCCCCCGTTGGACCGACACTGGTCGATGTCTGCATGACATTGATCGTCGCGCCGGCCAAGCGGGAACGGCAGAGGCGAAAGTCCCTCTACATCAATGGCCTCCGGTGACCTCGATGGCCTCCGGCGGAAGCAGGCAGGACCTTGTCCCCTGTGCAGAGATTCCGGAGATGGCCAGAGTGGGACTGCCCACGAGCACCGGGCACCGGGCACGAGAGTGCGGGAAGATCCATGGTTGCCACCCTGAGGTTTCTTGGTGCTGCCGGCACCGTCACCGGCAGCAAGTTCCTGCTTGAGCACGACGGGCACAGAACCCTGGTGGACTGCGGCCTCTACCAGGGTGAACGCGCCTGGCGGCGGCTGAACTGGCAGCCGCTCCCGGTCAGCCCCGCCTCGATCTCCGATGTCGTCCTCACCCATGCCCACCTGGACCACTGTGGCCACCTGCCCGCCCTGGTGCGTGAGGGGTTTGCCGGGCCGACCTTGTGCACCCGGGGCACGGCGGCCCTGGCAGCCATCGTGCTGCGCGACAGCGCCTACCTTCAGGAGGAGGATGCGGAGAGGGCCCGCCTCTGGGGGTTCTCACGGCACGACCCGCCACGCCCGCTGTACAACGCCGCCGACGCCGAGAAGGCGATCGCCTCGTTCAGGCCGACCGGGTATCACCGTCCCTGCACCCTGCACTCGGGCGCCGGGCTCTCCTTCAGCCGGGCAGGTCACATCCTGGGCTCGGCAAGCGCCCTGCTCACGATCGGCTCCGGCACTGTCCTGTTCTCCGGTGACCTCGGCCGGACCGGTCACCCGCTGCTGCTGGCCAGGGAGGCACCACCCGCCGCCCGGACGGTCGTCATCGAGTCGACCTACGGCGACCGCGCCCACCCGGCCGACGGCTCCCCCGCGCACAAGATCCTGGCTGAGGCGATCTGCCGGACCCTGCAGAGAGGTGGCTCGGTGCTCATCCCCGCGTTCGCCGTGGACCGGACCGAGCTGGTGCTGCACGCGCTCAGCACGCTGTCCGCAGCTGGCGACATACCCCCTGTTCCGGTGTATGTGGACAGCCCGATGGCCCTGGCCGCACTGGACGTCTATCGCAGCCCTGCCGCGCGCCAGGACCTGCGAGCTGACCTCCCGTCCCGGCTGGTCGACCTGCCCGACCTGCACACGGCGCACAGCGCCCAGGAGTCGATGCAGCTCAACGAGCCACCCAGGCCGTCAGTCATCATCTCCGCCTCCGGGATGGCCACCGGCGGCCGGGTCGTGAACCACCTGATGTCCCTGCTGCCTGACTCACGCAACACCGTGATCCTGACCGGATACCAGGCCGTCGGAACCCGGGGCCGCCAGCTGGCTGACGGCGCAACAGAGCTCAAGATGTTCGGCCGTTATGTGCCCGTCCGCGCCGAGGTGGTCGTCGATCCCGGATTCTCCGTGCATGCCGATGGCAGCGAGCTGCTCAGCTGGTTGCAGGCGCTCCCAGCGGCCCCCGAGACCGTCTACATCGTGCACGGCGAACCCCGCTCCGCACGATCGCTGGCGGCCAGGATCCGGGCTGAGACCGGCTGGTGTGCGGTCGTGCCCGAGCTCGGAGAGATTGTCCGGGTCTGAGATGGCCGCGGGTGGCCAGGGCAGATACCGTGTCGGTCAGTAGTCCCGGGTGGATGTCGAGGGGAGATCCAGATGCCGTCCCTTGAGCTGGCTGGAGGGAGCCTCCGGGTGACCTACCCGCCCTCATATGTGGTCCTGCCGCAACCACCAGAGGCGGCCCGCCCGGGAGGCCGGGCGACCAGAACCCCCGGCTCTTCTGGCCATTCTGGCGCTTCAGTGCCCGCCGGGTTCGCCGGGGACGACTCCGACGCGATGCTTGACGCCTTCTCCGCGCAAGGGCTGGAGCTCGTCGAGCCCTTCGACCTGGTGCCTGCGGCAGCGGCAGGCTCGGCCGACGCCGGTGGACGGCCACCCGGCCGGCCGGGCAAGGTGCGGGTCGCGCTGGACCTGCCTGAGGGCCAGAACGCGGTCATCCTGCTCGAGCAGGACGGGTTCTTCTTCTGGCAGCTGCCGGCCGGCCCGGACCAGACACCTGCCGGGCCGGGTCGCCCGATAGCAGGATCACCGCAGAGCGCGGCTCCCGGCGAGAGCCCGCAGGCAGGCCACGTCGTCCGGTTCGAGATCGACGTACGGCCCGCCAAGCCGGCCCCGCCGGCCGCGATCACCGACCCAGCCCGTCACGTCCTCGGGCCCTTTGGTGACTACGTCATCGGCCAGGTGCGCGCCTATGTGCTCAAGTTCGCGGCCCGGGTGGTCCCCGGCGCCCTGATGAGCTTCCTGGAGCGGGACCTTCACCCCGGGCTGGTCCTGATGACCGGCACCGACGTGACGCACTGGCTGCTGGTGGACAACCTCGCTCAGGTCCCGCTGCCGCAGGACCGGCCGGCCAGGATTCTGCTCTTCGTCCCCGGGACCTTCACGACGACCGTCGGCAGCTACGGCGTGCTCACCACCACTGCTGCCGGGCGGGCGTTGCTGACCGCCGCCGCCGGCTCGTATGACGCGGTCATCGGCTTCGACCACCGGACCCTGAGCCGGGACCCGCTGGAGAACGCGATGGACCTGTACTCACGGCTGGCGGTCCGCGACCTGGGGTTCCCCCCGGCCATCGACCTGGTCGGATACAGCCGCGGCGGCCTGGTCGCCCGCAGCCTGATCGAGTACGTCCTGCCGTCCGCAGCGTGGCACGCCGACATCGGCAAGGTGGCCTTCGTCGGCGCGACCAACGCCGGCACCCAGCTCGCCGAACCGGACAACTGGGGCGCCTTCATCGACCTCTACACCACCCTCGTCGCCGCCACGGCACGATCCGTCGCGTTCGCCACGGGGGCGCCGGCGGCGGCCGAGATCATCGAGGGCCTGCTGGCCGGGATCGGCGCGTTCGTGAAGTTCCTGGTCCTGGCGACCGTCACGGACAAGGGCATACCGGGGCTGGCAGCGATGGAACCGGATGGCCCGTTCATCACCGCGATCAACGGGACTCAGCCAGGTCAGCCCGTGGCCGGAACCCCTTGGTACGTGGTGTCATCGGACTTCGAGGTGACCCGGATGGATGACCGGCACCAGCCACCGGAGCTGCCACCGGAGCTCGTGGCCAAGCTGGCCGACGGGCTCGCCGACCAGCTGATGGGAGTCCAGAACGACCTGATCGTCGACACCGCGTCGATGGGGGCCATCGACCTGCCGTCAGGCGGCGGCTTCGTGAAGGACTCGCTGGCCTTCGGCACCAACGGCGTTGTCCACCACCTCAACTACTTCATCCAGCCCAGGGTCTGTGACGCGCTGGCGAACTGGCTCAACACAGCCGCGAGGCCGTAGTCTGACAGGGCAGGTTCACAGCAAAGGGCGGCGCGCCTGCCGGAGAACCGACGAGAGCGGTGATGGCTGTGGGCAAGACTGACAGCGCGGCTGGGACTGAGAGCGTGGCGCAGACTCAGAGCGTGCCGCAGACTCAGAGCGTGGCGGACCCCGAGGAGCCAGCGCGCTCAGCGCGCTTCAGGAAGCTTCCCGCGCGGATCCGGCCCGAGGACACCTTTGCGAGCCAGGACCCCGACGCGGCCCCGGACCCGACCATGGGCCGGGACCCCGACCGGGACTTCATGCTGCGCAACGCAGGGTTCTGAGGTCACGACCAGTCGCGCAACGTGCGCGCACAGAAGTTGAGCAGGTCGGTGTTTCCCTCCAGCAGGTCGCGCCGGGTCAGCGCATAGGGGATTCCTGCGATCCCGAGGTCCTCGATGGGCACCCCGTCGGAGCGGCCGGACCGGATCGCCCGCCGGATCGCCATGGTGAAGTGGATCCCGTCGGGAAGCGGGTCGAACTCGTATGCCGTCCCGGCCAGCGCCTCGTTCAGCTGCAGGTCGCCCCAGACGTTGGCGCCGCCGGCCCCGGTCGCCTGTCCGACGCAGACCAGCGGCCCGATCTCGTGGTCGGCCCAGCCGGCGGCGAACAGGTCACCCGAGGAGTAGGTGTTCGGGTCGACCACGAGCACGGCGCTGCCCGGATAGGTCCGGCCGACGTCGTGGCACCACTTCGGATCGGTCAGCGGGATCGGCTGGGAGTACACCTCACCGGTAGCCACCGCGTTGGTCAGGCTCTCGACCCACGGGTCCAGCTCAAGCCGGTTGAACGCGCTCTCGGACATCGCCCGGGTCAGCGGCGTGGCGAGCAGCGAGAACCGGGTCGGCGAGATGGTCTCGCCGGTGAAAAGCTGCAGGGCCCGCTCGGCCGCCCAGATCAGCCCGCCCGGGTTGGCCCGCAGGTCGACGATCAGCCGATCTGCCGGAAGCTCCTGGAGCAACCGGCTCACCTCGGTGACGAATGCGTCGTGGTCGTCGACGTCGAAGCTCCAGATCCGCAGGTACCCGAGCCGGCCCAGCCTGGTCCGCACCGTGCGTGCCTGCAGGACGTCAGGCAGGGACGTGGCCAGCGGGTCACCGGCCGCCGGAGTCGGCGGCCGGTGCGCCGTCCGTCCGGGCCCCCGGCCACCAGAAACTTTGCCGGCCGTGGTCCTGACGTCGGCAGCGATGACCCGCGCAGCATCCCAGGCAGCCGGTGCGAACATCAGCGTCTTGGCCTTGCGGACCGACTCTGCCGCGGGGTTCCAGGCGGCCCTCAGCGCGACCTTCGGGTCGTTGGCCAAGGTGGCGGCCGCGACGTCGACCACCCGCCATGGCAGGCACACCTCCCGGCGCCTGCGTCCCGCCAGGAACTCGATATTCACCTTGTGCTCGTCCGGCGGCGGACCGTAGTCCAGTGAGCGCAGCGTCATGGTCTCCAGCGCCCTTGCCCGTCGCGCGTCCCTGCGCCCGCCAGTCTCCTGCACGGAGTACACATCCACGGCCCGGCTCATCGGGACGAAGTTCCAGGACAGCAGCTCCACCCCCTCGGCGAACCCGGAGTCCCCGACATCGGCGGTCCTGGCGACCTTGGAGACGATGAATCGCGGTGCCTCCTCGGGCCCGTAGGACTCCACCAGAAACGGGAGAACGGCGACCTTGCCACGGAGACCGGACGGTCCGACATACCGCGTGTGCGCGTCCCGCAGTCCGGTGACGATCCCGGTGACCGCAAGGTGGAACTCACCATCGGTCATCTCGATACACCGCTGGCGCAACAGCCGCAGCGCCTGGACGGGGTCGGCGGCGTAGCCCGCCCGCTTCTGGGGAAGGTGACAGTAGGCGCCCTCCAGCAGCGGGACCAGGGTGTCGATCACCCGCAGCCGGTCCTCCGGGGCCATGTCCGGCATCAGCCCGCGGCCTTTGAGCGCCTCGCCCAGCAACCTGCCTCGCTGGGCCGTCGCCGCATGCCAGCTCAGGTCTGTCATGACTGGTCTCCTATCGGTAGAACCCTGCCAGGTCGTCGAGCAGGCCATCGTGATATCCGCGGCCGACGATCGAGTGCAGGAAAGCAGCGTCGTGGCTCACTCCGGCCAGCTCCGGCACGATGATGTCGTCGAGCTTCTTGGGCAGACCGCCCAGCGGAGCCAGACCCGTGGGCATGTCCAGCGCCAGGCGCAGCGGCGTCTCAGGCATGGGACGGCCGCCGTTACTGCCTTCTCTGCCACTGCTGCCACTGCTGCCACTGCTGCCATTGCGGGACCGGAACAGGTAGGCGGCAGCCATGGCAGCCTCGCGCTGAGAGCGCCCGTGCTCGATCGCGCCCTTGGGGTCCTTGCGGACCTCTTCCAGCCGCGCCAGCACGTCGTCCCACGCCCAGACCGCCGCAGGGTCGTCGGGCCGGGTCAGCCTCAGCGCGCGAGCCTCGCCGTCGACCCGCAGCGAGGTGGCGGCGGAGGACCCGGCGGCAGCCATCAGGGCCGGCTTGCCGTACTCCGCGCGGCCACCGACCACGACCAGGTCCACGTCCCGCTCGCGGGCGCCCACCAGGGTCTTGAACGGGTCGGCGCGCCCGCCGGCCCGGATGACGAGCAGGTCGGCGACCGCACCCGGCTGAAGCCTCCCGGTCTGCCGTTTCCACGGGCGGGCAAGCACATCACCGGGGTTCGTCGTCACCATGCGCACCAGATCGCTGTCCGACAGACCCCAGCCGTTCGCGTCGGAGACGAGCCGCGCCACCTTCAGCTCGCCCAGGACGCTGCGCGTGCCCGAGGGGCCCCAGTCCGATCCCAGGCAGAGCGTCAGCCCGGCCTCGATGGCGGCCGGCACGTTGGTGGTCGAGCCATACAGCCACAGATTCGAGAAGGGCGACCAGACGACGGCCCCCTGCTTACGCCAGGTGGCGAAGGCGGTGGGCTCGATCGCGTTGCAGTGCACCGCGATGAACCGCTCCTGAAGGCAGCCGGCGCTTGCCGCGTCGCGGAACTCCTGCGCCACGACCGTGCCGACCCGGCCCTCCGAGCAGTGGTAGATGAAGGCGCTGCCGTGCCGCATGTGGACGGCCTGGTCAGCCAGCCCGGCCGGCTTCAGCGTGAGGGTCGAGGCGTAGATGAGGTTGGCGTCGTGGCCGCCCCACTTCTCGTCCTCCGCATTGCGGACGACCCAGCCGTCGCGGGGGCGGTTCTTGGGCGGCGAGCCCTGGATCGTGGTGGTGCCGCCGATGATCGCCCTTGTCTCGGCATAGGCAAGCAGCTCCTCGGGAGCCGCCGTGATGAAGGTGTATGCCGGCCACGTCACATCCGGTGCGTAGGACTCGGAACCGGGCCAGTTGTTGTGGTGCAGGAAGGGTTTGCCGGGGGGCCGGGTCGGCTCGGTCCACAGCGGCAGGGTGTTGTACGCGAGGTGGTTGTGCAGGTCGATCAGGCCAGGGAAGACCAGGGAGCTGCCGACGTCCACGACGGTCGCACTCTCGAACCCGGGCGGCGCCCCAGCCCGGCCATGAGTGATCGCGGTGACCATCCCGTCGTCACCGAGCCACACCGTGCCGGCGAACACGTCGAGCTCTCCCGGGCTCACCGCACGATCAGCCGACAGCGGGACGATACGGCCCCGGATAGCGAGCATGACAGCCCCCTCCCCCATAGGTGTCTCGGACGTGAGACCTTCCCGGCTACCTCAGAACGGTCTCTCGGACGCTGGGATCCTGATCACGATCGTGGCCCGCTTCTCCAGGGGGTCCGCCCCTTCCCTGCTGGCCCAGGCCTTGTCCGAGCGCATCCAGGCCGGCAGGCCCGGCGGGAGGTCCCGCTCAGGAATCACCGAGAGGTCAGCGGGCGCCAGGTCGGTGCCGTAGTGGGTCAGCGGGCGCGGGGAGTCCGGCGTGAGGTGTCCGGACAGCGTGTCGAGCGCGGCGTTCCAGGTCTTCAGCATCTTGGCCATCGCCTCGGCGCGGGTGATCTTGCCCGATGCGGAGGCGCTGTCGGGGTAGGTCGGGTGAATCATGGTGGCCACCACCCCGGAAAAGGCCTTGCCTGCGGCGCTCTGCTGCTGCCACAGCTTGACGGCCTGGTCCGCGAGCGAGCCCAGCGACAACACTGCCTCGATCGGCTGGTCGCCGACGATCGCGTCCAGCCACCTGTTGCGGTAGCCGGTGATCGCCGGGTCGTCGACGTTGCGGCTACCCCCGCTCTGGCCGTAGACGCTGTAGGCGAAGGCGTTGATCATCACGTAGCTGTGGTCAAGGCCCAGCCGGGTGAGGAACCCCTGGATCCGCCGGCCGGCCGTGCCGACCAGGATCCGCCGGGCCACGGTCTCGTGCTGGGCGGGGTCCTGACCCACGACGAGGATGCGCGCCGTCTGGTCCAGGCGCCCCCGGTGGAAGACAGGCCCCCACTCGAGGCGGAAGTCGTCGAACTTCAACACTGACTCATCGGGATAGTCGGCGACGAGCGCGGTGTACGGCGCCCGCCCGTAACCGTTACAGAACTCGTGCATGGTCCGCCTCCTTGGCCTGTTCTCACACCGGGAAAAGAGGTCGGCGCCCCGGGGGCGCCGAGAGATCATTCCTTACGTTCCTCCCGCAAGACGGTTATGACAATGGGTTGGCGGAGGGTAAAGTCGACGACTTCGTTGCGGGGCTGAACGCGTTCCCCGCCGGGGCCAACTGGCACCATCCTCACCCAGCCGTTCTACCGGCACGATGAGAGCGTCCGGACCGCCTGACGTCCCGACCGTACAAGGCCGGAGACCCCGGCCTGACACGTCCGGCGCGGAGCAGCCCCGTCCTCAGAGCTCCGTTGCCCGCAGTATCTCGCGGGCAACGGAGCCGGCCCCCGCTGCGCCCAGCACGATCGTGTAGTGGTTGACGTCAGGCACCTCCCGGATGCTCACTGATGGCAGCTCCGCGCCCCAGCGCACGATCGCCTCCGGGCTGTAGAGACCGGGGGTCTCGTCGAGCAGTCCGCGTGGCGCGACCAGGAACGAGACCATCAGGTGCTGGTCCCATCGACCCCGCTTCAGGTCCTCCAGCGCGGCCAGCACGGCACCCCCGCCGTACAGGTCCATCGAGTCGGCTCTGACCGCCTCCAGCGACGCCGACGGACGCAGCTCCGGCGCGGTACCTGTCAGGTCGTACCTGGCGTACGCGGCCAGGCCTTCCGGGATCTCGCCTCCCTGGGTGACCGCGAAAGCCGGGTGCTGCTTCCAGAAGTCCAGGTAGGCCTGATGATCCGGGAAGGTCATCGACAGCCGGCTGGCGGCCGGCCCCAGGGTGGCCTCGAGCAGGTCCTCCCTGCTGACACCGGCGGGCACCGCCAGTGGCAGTCCACCGTCGATCAGCAGCAGGTCACTGAAGCGGTCGGAATACCGATGGGCGGCGACCACTGCGACGAAGGCACCCATCGAGTGCCCGACGAGGATGGCGGGTGGCAGGTCGAGCGCCCCGGCCACCAGCTCGAGGTCTGCCGCATGCCTCGCCATCCCGTAGGGTCCCGGCAACCCGGCACTGCGCCCCCGGCCCCGTAGGTTCGGGGCGACCAGGCGGACCCGCCTGGGCAGGGCGCGGGCAATGACCGCCCAGGCCAGGTGGGACGCCGTGATCCCGTGAACGGCGATCACGGTCGCCGCGGCGTCGGCCGGGTCCTGCGGCCCCCACTCGCCCACCCGGAGCGTCCCGCCGTCAACCGGCACGTCGTGCAGGCGGTACCGGACTGTCTGCTCTTCGCTCATCGCTCTCCCTCTGCCGTGGGTCGGGCCGGTCGAATTGTCTCTGGACCGGTCCCGGAAGGGAAGGGTACTTTCACGGCATGGTTTCCGCTGAGCTGCCCGAGCTGATCCTCGCCGATGCCGACGCCTGGCGGCAGTGGCTCGGCACCGACCATGAGACATCGCCGGGGGTGTGGCTGGTCCTGGCCAAGAAGGGCACGACCGACCCCACCAGTCTTACCTACGACGCGGCGCTGGACGAGGCACTGTGCCAGGGCTGGATCGATGGTCAGGTGGGCCGCCGCGATGAGAGCACCTACCGCCAGCGCTTCACCCCCCGCCGGGCGCGCAGCCAGTGGTCGGCGCGCAACGTCGGCATCGTGTCGCGTCTGGTCGACCAGGGCCGGATGCAGCCGGCAGGCCTGGATCAGGTGCAGCGGGCCAAGGCCGACGGCCGATGGGACTCGGCCTATGCCGGGCCGGCCGGCATCCAGGTGCCTGCCGATCTCGACGCGGCGCTGAGCGCAGCACCCGGGGCGCGGGCGATGTTCGAGATCCTCACCAGTCAGAATCGCTTCGCGGTGATCTATCGGATCGACGGCGCCAAGCGGCCGGAGACCCGGGCCCGTCTCATCGGTCAGTTCATCGCCATGCTTGAGCGTGGTGAGACGGTCTACCCGCAGAAGCGCACGCTCGACCGGTAGCCGGATACCGGCGACCGGTATGGCGCAACGGGGTGCACACAGTGCTGGGCGCCTGGAGCAGATGGCCCTCCAGGCGCCCAGCCGGACCTGGCCCGCCGGCGTCAGCGGGTGATGATCACCTTGAGGGCCTTCGTCTCAGCCGCGTGGCTGAACGTCTCGTAGGCCTCCATGATCTGGTCGAAGGTGAACCGGTGGGTGACGAACTTCTCCGGGGTGAGCTTGCCCTGAACGACCAGCTTGAGCAGCATCGGCGTAGTGGTGGCGCTGACCAGGCCGGTGGTGATGAATACCCTCCGCTCGCCGCGGGCCCAGGCCGGGCGGCCGGGCTCGGCGGATGCGCTCTCACAGCCCACCCATCGTCTTGCCTGGATGGCCACCCGGCGGTGACCGAGGTCCTTGTGATTGCGGCTATCGAAAATTTCACACGTCTAATCACCTGATCGCCGGTGAGATAGCGTAAATATGACGCTGGCCCGGGGATCCGGCCACCTGCCGGAGCTCTCAGGGGACGGGACGACTCATGACCGACTACCAGATAACACCGTCCCCGGGCCTTGAGTCCCCAGATGGCACCGCGGTGCCGGCCGCCGGGGAGGCGCCCGCAACATCACCCCTCTGGTACAGGCGCAAGCGCGTCGCCTTCCCGTCCGCCGTCCTCCTGGTGTTCCTGATGATCATGATCACCACCGGGGGCAACGACCCCGGGCTCTACAGGTCCGCCGGCAACGCTGTGGCGTCAAAGGTCAGGAGCATCACCAGGAGCGCACCCGTCGCCGGCACTGTCGGCCAGAGCGTCCGCGACGGCAAGCTCGCCTTCGTGGTCACCTCGACCGAGAAGCCGGGCAAGACCATCACGGACCGGTTCGGCGCCACGCACAAGGCCCAGGGCGACTTCGTGATCGTCCGGGTCAGTGTCAGCAACATCGGCTTCGACGCGCGGACCCTCGCTGCCACCGGCCAGTTCCTGGTCAACGACAAGGGTCAGCGGTACGCGACCAGCTCGGCGATCTCGGGCCTGCGCGGGGCCGAGCTGGTCTTCCGGAACGAGATCAACCCGGGCAGCACGGTCAACGAGGCGCCCCTGCTCTTCGACGTGCCGGCCGGGACCACGATCAGCGGTGTCGAGCTCCACGACTCACTGACCTCGACCGGGGTCAGGGTCACCCTCGGCTGAACCCGGGCCGTCAACGGGCGTCGAACGTCTCCAGGGCCTCGATCCTGTCGCGGACCCGGCGGCGCAGGATCTTGCCGATCTGTGAGCGTGGCAGATCGTCCATGATGACGACCCGGCGCGGCACCTTGTAGCCGGTCAGCCGCTCATGCGCATAGGCGCGAACCCTGACCGGGTCGACCGTGGCGCCTTCCGCGGGGACCACGGCCACGACGACCTCCTCGCCGGTGTCGCCAGTCCCCCGCACGCCGACCACGGCCAGGTCCCCGATCTCGGGAAGGTCCCGCAGGACGTCCTCGACCTCGGAGGGGTAGACGTTGAAGCCGCCGGTGATGATCAGCTCCTTGATCCGGTCCACGATGCTGACGAAGCCGTCCGCGTCCGCGACCACGATGTCACCGGTCCGGAGCCAGCCCCCGGGCAGGAGCACATCGGCAGTCGCCTCCGGGCTGTTCCAGTAGCCGGCGAACACCTGCGGACCGGCGATGAGCAGCTCTCCGGCCTCGCCGATCGGCAGGTCGAGCGACGAGTCGTCCTGGTCGACGATCCGGATCCTGGTTGACGGGAACGGGACCCCGACCGTCCCCGGGCGACGGGTTGCCGCCGCCGGGTTGCCGAGCGAGACCGGCGAGGTCTCGGTCATTCCGTACCCCTCGACGAGCAGGCCCCCGCTGACCGACTCCCAGGTGCTGACCAGGGCTGCCGGCAGCGCCATGGCGCCCGAGATCGCATACCGGATCGAGGTGAGGTCGACGCGGCCCTCGTGCGCGGCCGTGGCCAGTCGCTCGTAGATCGGCGGAACCGCCGGCAGGAACGTCGGGGGCCGGCGCTTGATCGCGTCCAGCATCTGCTCGAGGTCGAAGCGGGGCAGCAGCACCAGGGTCGCGCCCACCATCATCGAGTAGGTGAGGCACAGCGTCAGCCCATAGGCGTGGAACAGGGGCAGCACCGCGTAGACGGTCTCCTCGCCGTCCTTCAGGCCGGGCATCCAGGCCCGCCCCTGCGCGGCGTTCACCCGCAGGTTGCGATGGGTCAGGATGGCACCCTTGGGCGTCCCCGTCGTGCCTCCCGTGTACTGCAGCAGCGCGACGTCCTGCGGGCCCGGCTGCGGGTGGCCCGGGTTGATCCGGCCTGTCGACGACGCGACCTGCTGCCAGCTCAACACCCGCTCCGGCACCGGGCCGGTCATCGCGGCGCGGGCTTTGCGGGCCTTGGCCACCGGCAGCCGCAGCGCCAGACGCTTGCGCCAGGGCAGGGCTGTCGTCAGGTCGACGGCCAGGATGGTCTGCACGGCGGTCTTGCCCCGTAAGCCGTCGATCAACCCGGCCGTCTTGTCCCAGCAGACGACGACCGTTGCCCCGCAGTCGGACAGCTGATGCTCGAGCTCGGTCGCCGTATACAGCGGGTTGTGTTCCACCACGATGGCGCCGAGGCGAAGCGTGGCGTAGAAGGCCACCACGTGCTGCGGGCAGTTCGGAAGCACCAGGGCCACCCTGTCCCCGGCTGTGACGCCGGCGACGCGCAACCCCTCCGCAGCCCGGCTGACCTGGTCGGCGAGCTCGGCATAGGTCGTCTCGCTGCCGAAGAAGTCGAGGGCCACCCTGCTGCCGTAACGCAGGGCGCTGGCGGCCAGCATCTCGGGCAGCGCCTCGACCGGAAGCTCGACATCGGCAACAACTCCCGGCGCATAGCTGGCCAGCCACTGACGGCCGCTGAGCGGCCCGTGGCCCTCGACGGGCTCCGACGTACGCACACGCTCTGTATCCACTTGATCTCCCAAATTGAGCCCACCAGGACCCTCGAACCGTCGCTCGGCGCGGGCGGTGCCACCACCACGCAGACTACTCAGCCGGCAAAGCCGCTGCTCAGGTGCTGGCCCCGATCCCCCCCCCGATAGACCCCGTTGGCAGGGCGCAGTCTCTCGTCCGCACAGGATGAGGCGCGACCAGCGCGGTCCAACCACTCTCGATGCTGAGATGTCCGCGAAGTCATGGGGAGGGCGATGACGGATCTGCTGAAGGTGCTGCCACTGGCGGTCGTGATGATCGCCGGACCCCAGATGATCACTGCCATCATGCTCACGACGAGCACGAAGCCGCGGCAGAACTCCAATGCCTTCGTCTGCGGCGCAGTCCTGGCCACCGCGGTGGCGACGTCGGTCTTCTACCTGGTGGCGAAGGCACTGAAGCTGAAGGCAAAGACGAGTCACGGCTCCTCGTCGGCCACCATGGACTGGATCATCGTGGCGGTCCTGCTCCTGGCTGCCGCCTGGGCGTTCCGGAACCGGGCGAAGTCAGACCCGCCGAAGTGGATGAGCACGCTGCAGACAGAGGAGCCGAAAGGTTCCTTCAGGCTAGGCCTCGTGCTGTTCCTGGTGATGCCGACCGACGTGATGATGACGTTTACCGTCGGCACCTACCTCGCGTCACATGGCTCCCCGCTGTGGTACGCCAGCGGCTTCGTGTTCCTCACGGCACTCCTGATCGCGTCGCCTTTGCTGATCCTGCTGCTGCTGGGTGAGCACGGTGACACCCTGCTGCCCCGGATGCGCGACTGGATGAACGCGCACTCCTGGGTGGTCAGCGAGGTGGTGATCGGGTTCTTCCTGCTGATGGAGATCAAGACCATCGCCAGTGCCTAGCCCGAACCGCTTCCTCTTGTCCTGAGCGCCGCACCCGGGATCGGCATCCGGGCGCTGTCTGCGCGTTCGGCGCGTCGAACCGCGAGCAGGAGCCGGATCCGTGCCTGCGCGCGATTCCGGCTTGATGCGATGGTGCGCGGGGAGGCGAAGGTCACCTGCTACTCCGTCCGCAGGTTCGCCGGTGCCGTGGCCAGCAGCAGCGGCCGCCTGACCACCCGTATCGCGAGGACGATCGCCAGCATTGTCAGAGCCACGGTGGCGGCAAGCTGCAGGCCGACGAGAAGCAGAAATTCCACCATCACTCCAATGTCCTCTGCCCCGGGTGCCCCGGCCCCGGGTGCCCCGAACACGCCGACGACACCGGCGACACCAGCCCCGATCAGCAGACCACCGAAGGACAGAGGCAGGCAGGTGAGGGTCGCCTCCCGCCGCAGGGCGTCCCGCAGGACCGAGACCGGGGTACCGGCGGCCACCAGGGCGGCGAGGACCCGGCGTCGGTCCACCAGGGACTCGGCTGCGTGCACCGACAAGCTCATAGCCGTGACGACAAGAACCAGCAGAGTGGCGGCGCCGACCATGAGAAACGACGTGACAACGAACTGGTCGCGGATCCCGGCACTGGGGTTCACCAGGAACCGGGCCGCCTCCATGACTGCAGCCCCGCCGGAGAAGATGCCAATAGCGCCGACTGCTGCGGCCGCCCGTCCGGCGGGGCGCGGGTCGCTGACCAGATGGCCGGCGGCGATGAGCGTGGCCGGGTCAGAGGTGCGCCGCGCGGCACGCTGGCCGGAACGGAACGCAACCCAGGGAGCGAGGGCGATGACCCCGAGCACCACGAGCGTCCCGGCAGCGATCGGCACCAGGTTGGCACCCGGGCCGTACCAGCCGCTCATCACGACCGGAAGTGCGCACAGACCGGCGCCGACCATCAGCAGCCCCCATGGGCGCGGGGCGGGACGAAGTGCCCGGCGGCTGACACCCAGGGGTGAGGCGATGAGGTGGCGGGAGGCCAGGGTGCCGGTCGCGATGCCGAGGACTGCGACCACCGCTACCATGGCCACGACCTGCCACCAGGCGCCCGTCACCGAGGTGGGCACCAGCGCAAGAGGCGAGTGAGAGACTGCAGGATTAACAGAGTCGCCGACGTATGCCGGGTCGAAGGGCGCGCCGGTGGCCGGGTTGAGGCTTCCTCCACCAAGCACCAGTCGGAGCAACGTGAAGACCAGTGGCCCGGCCACGGCACCTGCCGTGACCGGGATGCCCACCTCGACAGCGCCGATCCGCCGCACCTCTGCCGGGGTTGCGCCGGCCAGCCGCAGCGCGGCAAGCCGCCGCTCCCTGCTCGCCGTTCCCAGCCGGACCACCTGATGAAGCATCAGCAACAGCGGCAGCACCAGCGTCGCGGTGGCGAACGCCGTCCCGTAGCGCAGGCCAGGCTCGGCCACGAGGGTGAACAGCGACTCGGCGGGCGAGCGTGGCAGAAGCAGCATGCTCAGCGCCACGAGGAGCAGGGCGGTGGCCACCGCGGTGGCCCCGGCCAGCAGGGACGCCCGCAGCCAACCCGCGGATCGCAGAAAGGTCCACGCCAGGCGGTTCATGCCCGGACCCCGGTCTTGGTGAAGGCACCGTCCACCAGGACCACCTCACGGTCGGCGTGGGCGGCGACCCTGTTGTCGTGGGTCACCAGCACGACACTGGCCCCGCGTTCACGTACGGTCGACAGCAGCACCTGGAGCAACGCCTCTCCGCCCACGGTGTCCAGCGCCCCGGTGGGCTCGTCAGCGAACACGATGTGCGGGCCTGTCACCAGTGCCCGGGCCAAAGCCGCCCGCTGTGCCTCGCCGCCGGAGAGCTCACCAGGCAGCGTCGCCGCCAGCGGCAGAACCTCCAGGCGGTCGAGCCATTCCCGGGCAGCGGTGCCGGCCGCGGACCGGCCATGGCCTTCCAGCAACAGGGGCAGTGCCACGTTCTGCTCAACCGTCAGCTCCGGAACCAGCTGGCCGAACTGCAGCACGATGCCGAACTCACGGCGACGCAGCCGGGTGCGCGGTGCCTCGGCGAGGTCATCGAGGCGCGTGCCGGCATACACGACCTCCCCGGCCTCCGGGCGCAGGATCCCGCTCAGGCAGTGCAACAGGGTCGACTTGCCGCCGCCGGAGGGGCCGGTCACGGCCAGCACCTCACCGCGAGCCAGGTCGAGCGAGACGCCCCTCAGGGCCTGAGCGCGGCTGAAGGACTTCTCCAGCGCTCGCGCCGACAGGATGACCTCGGTCATGTGCGTACCTTTCCGGTGGGCGCCACGCGTGCGGCGGCGGTCTCGAGCCATCGAAGGTCGGCATCAAGATGGGCAATGGTGTGGTCGAGGGCGATCTGGGCGCCGCGCTCGACCGTGAGCGACTGTGCCGTCACGAGCTCGCGCATCCGGGTCATGTGCTGCCCGCGCTGCCGGCTCAGAAACCCCGACGCGTCAGTGCCCAGGTGAAGCGCGGTGATCGTCTTGCGAACGAGCTCATCCGCCGGGTAGGGCCCGGCGGGCTCCACCTGCTCGAGCCAGTCATCCAGCGTGCGTCGCCCGGCCGGAGTCAACGCGTAGACCGTGCGCTCTGGTCCGGCGCCTTGCATCGTCTCGGCGATCTCGACATGGCCGTCGCGCTCGAGCCTTGCGAGCGTGGCATACACCTGGCCGTAGGCGAGCGGTTTGGCCCCCGGGAAGCGTTCGTCGTGCTCGCTCTTCAGGTCGTAACCATGAGCGGGACCACGGGCAAGGATCCCTAGAAGTGCATGGCTGACTGACATGGACAGCACTATACACACAATGAATACACTCAGCGAATAGCCCTCTTCGACCACCCATGTGCCGGGCCCGGGGATCCACAGGTTGCAGGCGGTCGCCGGCCGCTCCCGCCCCGCTCTTGGCAGCGCGCTGCCAGCGGTCAGCCCTTCCAGCGGTCAGGTGCCAGCGGTCAGGTGCCAGCGGTCAGGTGCCAGCGGTCAGGTGCCAGCGGTCAGGTGCCAGCGGTCAGCCCTTCCAGCGGTCAGGTGCCAGCGGTCAGGTGTGCCAGGTGACGTCGGTGGTGGTGATGGTCGCGGTGAGGTCTTGCTGGTGGACCCAGGTGTGGTGGTGGGCGCACAGCAGGGTGAGGTTCAGGAGTGAGGTTTCGCCGCCGTTGGCCCAGTGTCTGAGGTGG
>JBBRZQ010000016.1:0-54951 GCA_038236535.1 Actinomycetales bacterium | reverse complement strand
GGGCGCGCCTTCCAAGCGGGGAGACGTCGCCCGCGCCCCGGGGCGCGGCCGAGCTGGCAAACGGGCGCAGCCCCACTCTCCGCGGGAGCTGCCGGGGGGGGGGCCCCACCACGGGGGGGGCCCCCCCGACGGTCAGGCAGGATCAGCGGACCCGGCCGAGGTAGTACGCCGAGGTCCAGATCCTCTGCTTCTTCACCCTCGAGCCCGAGTGCGGCGCGGCGTACATGTATCCCCGCCCGGCGTAGATACCCACGTGGTAGATGCGGCTGCCGGAGTGGAAGAAGACCAGGTCACCGGCCCGCGCGTTGCGCTTGCTGATCCTGGTGGTGGCGCGATACTGCTGCTGCGCGGTCCGGGGCAGGTGCTTGCCCACCCTGGCGTAGGTGTACTGGGTCAGCCCGGAGCAGTCGAAACCGGTCCGGGGGCTGGTGCCGCCGCTGCGGTACGGCACACCCACCTGGGCGGCGGCGACATGGACGGCACGGACTCCGACAGCGGCGGAGACGGCTCCTTCGGCCCTCGGGGCGGACATCGGGTTGACAGCCAGGGTCAGGCCGAACAGGGCCGCGATCAGCAAGGCGGCAAGGCGGCGGGGCGCAGCGGAGCGAAGCAGGGTCGTGGACATGGTTACCCAATCTTTCGAGCCGCCTGCGAAAGATGACCTGTCGGGTTCGGGCCGAAAGTGCCCGGCCGCCTATGGCGGCTTCACCCCAAGGACACCCGTGGTGTCCGTCGTGCTGGGTCTTCCGTTCCCGCCAGCGTCTGAAAGAGTGCGTTGCCATTCACGCGGGTGACGGGATTCGGCGTCCGCGGGACCGCCCCGCCGGTTGGCGGGGACTCAGCCCTCGATGGGGCTGAAAGAGACGCTAGGGCAGATCGGGACCGGATGGGGGATTGACGAATGTGATCTGAAACGGGACCGACCCACCCGGCAGGGGGTGGGCCCGTCCCGTTTCAGGAGAGCTGGCGGCGGCTGTCAGCGGACCCTTTTGATGATCACGTGTGAGGTCCAGAGCCGGACCCGGGAGACCCGTGCGCCCGCGTGCGGGGCGTGGATGATCCACCCGTTCCCGACCCAGATCGCCACGTGGTAGACGTTTCCCCTGTTGTAGAAGAAGACCAGGTCACCGGGTCGTTTCGCGCTGACCCGTGTCGTGGCCGCGTACTGCGTCTGGGTGGTGCGGGGGATGTGCTTGCCGATCCGGGCGTAGGAGTACTGGGTCAGTCCGGAGCAGTCGAACCCTCGGCGTGTCGTGCCCCCCCACACATAGGGGATGCCGATCTGGGCGGCCGCCACCCGGACGACCCGGGCGCCGGAAGCAGCCGAGACCAGCGCCTCGGACTTTGGTGCGGCCACCGGGTTGACGGCCAGGGTGACGCCGAAGAGGGCCGCGATCAGCACGGTGACCAGTCGGCGGGTCTGGGAGGTGCTATGCAGGGTCGAGATCATGGTTGAGCACCAATCTTTCGAGCCGCCTGCGAAAGGTGACCTGTCGGGTTCGGGCCGAAAGTGCCCGGCCGCGGTTGGCGGCTTCACCCCGAGGGCACCCATGGCACCCGTCCTGCTGGGTCTTCCGTTCCCGTCACCATCGGCAAGAGTTGGTTGCCGTCCGCGGGGGCGACGGAATTAGGCGAAACCCGCGGACCGCCCTGCCCAGCTGGCAGGGACTCAGAGGCCCTCGACGGGCCTGGCCGTGACAGGGCCCAGGAGATCTGCGTCCAGGGATGTCTCGTCCTGCACTTCACGCTAGGAGGGCTGCCAGGGCGACCTGCGCGCTTTCGCCCGGATCTCGGGTGAACGGGCCAGCAGAGTCACCCGATTGGGGGAGGGACGGCTCCGCGGGGGCGCGACAGGCCAGAAGCAGAAAGGTTGCCGCTCATCCCCCACCCGACGCGCCAGTCGGGAGATAATAGTGAGTTGCGTCACGAAGAGCTCCGACTTTGCCGACACCGACAGATCAAGGATCTCCATGAGCAGTCGACCTGGCGTCCTCGCAGTTCCCGCCCTGGCCTTGGTTCTCAGCCTGACGGGGCTGCCGCCGGTCGCCGGCGCAGCAGCGCCGGCTGGACCCAAGAGCCCCCACGGCGCCTCCCTGACCGTCGTCCTGGCGGGGCATGGCTGGGGGCATGGGCGCGGGCTCGGCCAGTACGGCGCCTACGGCTATGCGGTGGACCACGGCTGGTCGGCCGCCAGGATCCTGGCTCACTACTACGGCGGGACCAGGGCCGGCCAGATGGGGCGGTACCGGTACATCACGGTGCGGCTGAGCTCGCTGGAAGGCCCGGCCAGCCCGCTGCGGTCCACCGGCTCGTGGATCACCTCGTCGCAGGCCTTCACCGTGGGCAACCGGCGGGTCGCCGGGGGCTCGGCTGCCCGGATCGCCTGGTCAGGGCACGGCTGGCAGATCTTCACCGCCAGCCACGGGTGCGCGGCCGGCCAGGCCCACGGGCCGGTGACGGTGAGCTCACCGGCGGTCAGCACCGTCGCCTCCCCGGGCAACGACCCGGCCAGGATGCTGACCGTCTGCACCAGCGGCCGCAGCTACCGGGGAACCCTGCGCGTCGTGCGCAGCCAGCAGTCCGTCCTGATGGTCAACTGGCTGCCGATGGAGTCCTACCTGCGGGGGGTGGTGCCGAGTGAGTCGCCGGCCGGCTGGGGCGATGGCGGGGGCGGCCGGGGGATGGCCGCCCTGCAGGCTCAGGCCGTGGCGGCACGCAGCTACGCGCTGGCGGAGAACCGCTACCCGCCCTACGCGAAGACCTGTGACACCACCTCGTGCCAGGTGTATGCCGGGGCCGCCGAGCACGGTGTCCCGGTCGAGGACCCGCGCACGGACCGGGCTGTCACCAGCACCTCCCGGCAGGTGCGCCTCGATGCCCGGAACAGGGTCGTGCGGACCGAGTTCTCCTCCTCGACCGGTGGCTGGACGGACTCGGGCGGGCTGTGGCCAGCGGTCCGCGACCTGGGTGACTCGGCGTCCCCCCAGCACACCTGGCGGGCGACCCTGAGCGGCCAGCGGCTGGCCGGCAGGTATGGCGTGGGAACCTTCCGGCGTGTGGTCGTCACCGCCCAGAACGGACTGGGGGCAGGAGGCGGACGCGCCGAGCGGGTCCGTGTCGTCGGGTCGGCAGGGTCCCGGACCATGTCGGGCTCGCAGTTCGCGGCCGACTGGGGCCTGAACTCGGACTGGTTCCTGCCGGTGGGCCAGCGGCGGCCCTGATCGTCAGCCCTGCTGGCGCCGGCGAAGCTCCTGGAGACGGGCGATCTCATCCTGCGGCAGGTCGCGTTCGCCGCCGATCTGGCGCAGCAGGTAGGTCATCTGCGCGGTGTACTCCAGGCGTTCCATGGTGAGATAGGCGGTCATCAGGTCCGGGCCCCAGGACAGCGCCCCGTGATGCTCGAGCAGGCAGGCGCTGTGCGTGCGGGCGAACGGCGCCACGGAGTCGGGCATCGCTTCTGTCGAAGGGCTCGCATAGGGCGCCAGCGGGACCTCGGGCATGGTGACCACGGACTCGGGCATCATCCTGGTGCGGATCGCCTGGCCCATCACAGCGAAGGCCGTGCTGTATGGCGGGTGCGCGTGAACGACCGCGCCGGCTGTCGCCGACTCCTGGTAGATGCGCAGGTGCATCCTGACTTCCGAGGAGGGGTGGTGTCCCTCATGCTGTGCCAGGACGTTGCCCCGCAGGTCGACCACCGCGAGCATCGCCGGCGTCAGGTATCCCTTGCTGACCCCGGTCGGTGTGCAGAGCACTCGCCCACCCGGCATCAGCGCCGAGATGTTGCCGTCGTTGGAGGCCACCAGGCCGCGGTTCCAGAGGTTGCGGCCGATGTCGCAGACCTGTTCGCGCAACGCCTTCTCGTCGTACCCCGCGCTGTCGTCCATGCTCATGCCACCCGGTTATCGTTGAGGTCGTCCGGCGACCCAGGCGTCTCACCTGGACGTCCATACTCTTCCCGCACGGTGACGGACAGCCTAATTTCCCCAGGAGATTCTCGATGGTGCGCGCGATGGAGTGGCTGGACGATCCGCGGCCGACGATCCGGCTCATTGACCAGACCCTGCTGCCCGGGGCCGAGCGTTACGTCGACGTGACGACGGTGGATGTCCTGGTGGCCGCGATCGCTGACCTGACGGTCCGCGGCGCGCCCGCCCTGGGCGGGACCGGTGCGCTGGGGGTGGCCCTGGCGATGGTCCAGGCCGCCGACGAGGGCTGGGACGCGGCGCGGCTCGAGACGGAGGTCGACCGGATCCGGGACGCCAGGCCGACCGCGGTCAACCTCGCCTGGGGCGTCAGCCAGGTCCGGGCGGCCATGCCGCTGGGGACCGCCGAGGTCCTGCGGCGGGCCCGGCAGGTCGTGGCCGACGACGAGGCCGCCAACCGCCGGCTCTCCCGGCACGGCGCCGACTGGCTGCTGGACCGGGTGGACACGCAGCGGGTGCGGGTGCTCACGCACTGCAACGCGGGCGCGCTGGCCACCTGCGGCTGGGGCACGGCATACGGGATCATCCACGAGCTGCACGAACGTGGGCGCCTGGGGCTTGTCTACGCCGACGAGACGCGGCCGCTTCTGCAGGGCGCCCGGCTGACCAGCTGGGAGCTGCTGCAGGACGGGATCGAGCATGTCGTGCAGGCGGACAGTGCAGCCGCCAGCACCATCCTGCGCGGCCTGGTCGATGTCGCCGTTATCGGCGCGGACCGCATTGCGGCGAACGGCGATACGGCGAACAAGGTGGGCTCGGTGGCACTTGCCCTGGCCTGTCAGCGAGCCGGGATCCCCTTCATCGTCGCCGCACCGTCCTCCACGGTCGACCTGTCGGTCAGCAGGGGCGAGGACATCGTCATCGAGGAGCGCGGCGAGGACGAGGTGCTCGGCTTCGGCGGCGTCCGGACGACCCCCCCCGGGGTGAGGGGCTTCAACCCGGCGTTCGACGTGACCCCGCACGACCTGATCAGCGCCGTGGTCACCGAGCTGGGCATTGTCGAGCCGGCGACCGGCGACCAGCCTGACCTGTCCGCGATCCTGGCCGGCTGAGGCCCGCACCCGGCGGCAGTCGTCCCGTCCCCCATCCGGTTGGTATCCGGGCGCCATCCGGGTGATGCCTGACCCGAAGGTCCGGCTCCGGCCGTCCCAGGGCATGCTGGCTGGCCAGGTCCTTCAGAGCCGTGTCGAGCCCGTCCTGGTCCAGGTCCCAGATGGCCACGTCGGCGCCGGGGCGGCCATCGTGTGGGCACAGGCCAGCCCGATCCCTGAGGCGCCACCGGTGATCACGGCCACTTTCCCGGCGAGGTCGTAGGTGATCATCACGGCTCCTCAGTCGTTGTTCTGGCGGTTGTCCGCCACGTCGATGACCACTTCGTTGCGACGCAGGAACCAGGGCTTGAACGGCGGGTCGTAGCGGGCGAGGCGCGGCGCCCCGGCCGGCTCGAGGCCCTCGGCCGCGATCGCCTCGAGCAGGGTCGCCAGGTGGCCCTCGTAGGAGGCTCGCGACGAGCGGCCGGAGTATCGGGTCGCGGCGGCCAGGCTCGACGGAACCGTGCGGATCAGCACGTCCGGGTTGGTCGGCTCCGGAGCGGTCTGCTCGGTCATCGTGGCCGGCAGGACGAAGGCCACGACGTACCCGCCCTCGTCCGTGCCGGTCTGGGTGACCGGCGCGGTCATCGCCACCTTCTCCGCGGTGCCGGCGGACTGGACGACCGGCGCGGTCATCGCCACCGAGGTGCGCGAGCGGTTCTGCCCGGTGATGTAGCCGAAGAGCGCTCGGAAGGCGGCGTTTCCGGCCTGGTCGAAGGGCAGCCGGGCGGTGACCTCGGCGATGACGTGGGACGGGTAGTGCCGCAGCTCGAAGTCGTCAAAGTGCTGCACCACCTCGAAAGGCTGCTCTTCGGTCACATCGGTGGACGCTACACGGGCCGGACGGGTTTGGGCAGAGTCTGGAACGGGTTGCCTCACAACGGGGTGGCGATGACCACGACGTTGTCGGTGTAGTGCCGGGTGCGGTAGTCGAAGTCGCCGCCGCAGGTGACCAGCACGAGCCTGGGCGTTTCACCCTGGGCAAAGAGAGTGCGCCACGGCAGCACCTGCTTGAGGTATCGCCGGCGCGCCTGCACGACGTACGTCATCTCGCTGCCCGGCCCGCGCACAGTGAGCCGGGCGCCGACCGGGGCCTGGGACAGCCGGGCCAGTGCTCCCGGCCCGGCCTCCGCGGAGTCGACGTGGCCGGCCATCAGGACGGTGCCGACCGGCGAGCCCGGGGCCGCACCCCCGGACCACCAGCCGATGACCCTGGCGTTGTCGGGGATGGTGAGAGCGCCCCCGGACTCGACCCCGACCGGGACGACCGCGGCATCCACGCCCAGCGCCGGCAGGAGGAGGCGCCCAGGCGTGAACGAGGAATCCACCAATGCCCCGGAGCCGGCAGCGACCCTGGTGGAGGGGGTGGCGGCCGGCGATGCGCCTGACCCGGTCGGAGCGGGGGAGGCGGCGGTTCGTGCCGGGGCTGCTGAGCTGGCCGGCAGCGCGCCGGCCGGCGTGAAACCTGGTCTCTGCGCCCAGCCCACCACCAGGACGACCCCGGTGAGGATCAGGGTAACGCCGAGCAGGCCGGCGACCAGGCGACGTACGCCTGGCCACCGGCCCGCTCGCTGGGGTGTGCTCACGCGCGGACGGAAACCCGCCGGCGTGCCCGGACAGCCACCCCGCCGACCAGCAGGAGCCCGGCGCCGGTCAGCGCGATACCGAGCAGCGGTGCGCTGTTGTCGGCCGCCTGGCCACCGGAGCCTGCGGCAACGCCCTTCACCGAGGCGGAGGCACCGGTGTAGGTCTGGGTGACCGCGGTCAGGTTCTTGGCCTCAAGGCTGCCGATAGCGTAGACGATCGTGGTCGAGCCGCCCTTGAGGGTAAGGGCTACCGGCCCGATCACGGGGGTGGTCGTGCCGGCCGCGGCGACCGAGGCGCTGACCGTTCCGGCCGGCACCATGAGGGCCTTCTCGTTCGGGTTGGTCAGACCCGAGATGACTGCGGTGCCGCCAGCCAGGACATCCACCGCAGGGGCGGCAGCCGTATGCCGCACGATGAGCCGGCCCATGGTCGAGGGAACGGCCGTGGTCGGGTTCACGAACGCGTTCAGGGCGGGCTTCCCGGCGGCCGTCAGGTTGGCCACCAGCGTCACGTTCTGGCCGGATGTCAGTGCCGCATTGGTCGACAGGATCGGGGTCGAGCTCGCCGCGGCGCCTGCGGGGCGGACCGCGATGGCGTGGGAGCCGGCCGGCAGCGAAATCGGGGGGGTGACGGTCTTGAACGTGAAGTCCGGCAACGCCTTCGCGCCATCGACGTACACGTCGACTGCCGTGTCCGGGATGCCGTGAACGACAGTCACGGTGGCGGTGTCGGTCGCTGCCGAGGCCGGGACTGTCGCTGCGGCCAGCGGCACCAGGGCCACCCCGGCCACTGCGACGAGTCGGAGTGCGGTGGAAACCAATGATCTCTGCATGTCAGGCTCCTCGGGTCTGTGGGTGCGGCAGGGGAGCCGCTATGACCTCACTTCGTTCGCATCCCCGCCCGCGGTTGCATCCGCCGCGGGGTCAATCTCCTTTCAGCACAGGACTCGTCAGCACACGGCTCGTCATAGGAGGACTCCTCAGAGGAGGACTCGTCACGACAGGCCTTGTCAGAGGAGGAGTCGTCAGATCGCCGACGAGGCCGGTCAGTGCGGGTCGGGCGAGAACGAGCGGGCCAGACCCAGGCAGGTCGAGACTGGTGGCGTCAGTACTGTGCGCGCAGCACCGAGGTGGCGGAGTGCCCCGGGTTGCCATTGTCGGCTTGCAGGCTGATGTCCACCGCGTGGTAGCGCTTGACCAGCCCTGTCGGCACCTCGAAGTGCATAGCGCTGCTGGCGCTGACCACCCCGAGAGGAAGCATCTTCTGGGTCTGCGGGTCGAGCAGCCAGGCGTAGTAGAAGCGTCCGTTGCCCGCCGCGGGCAGGCCCTTGGTCGAGATTGTCATCTCGGTCTGGGCGCCCGGGGTCTGCATGCTGACCCGTCCGACAGCCGCCCCGGTGACGGGGGTCAGGACGACCGTGCGGGCCGGGCTGACTGTTGGCTGGGTGCGGACCGCGGCGACCGGTGGCTTGTCGCGACTCGCCTGGACGAAGGAGCCGATGCCCAGGCCGGCCACGACGAGCACCCCGGCGGCGATCCCGGCAGCCAGCCGGGGGATGGCACGGCGCCGATGCGGCACCCGCAGGGGAGGGAGCTTCTCGGCGGGCTGCGCGAGGTCGTCGGGGCTGGGCCAGCCACCGGGGGCTGAGCTGACGGCTGACCGGGTCGCGGCACCCGCCGACTCGCGGGGCTCGACGGTGATCCGGCCCAGCAGACGGCCGGCCGCCGCCAGGGTGCCGTGGATCTCGGCGACGTCCACCAGGGCGAGACGGCAGGACTCGCACTCACGAAGGTGTTCCGCCAGCTGACGGGTCTGCTCGCGACCTAGCTCACCGCGCAGGAGGCAGAGCAGGTCCTCGTCCGGTTCAGGCGAGTGATTCATTCTGATGCACCTCCTTCGTCAGTAAGAATGGTTCGTCGTCCGGGTTCAGCGCTCACGTCACTACTGTGCCCGTAGTCGACGAGCAGGTCGCCCAGGGCCCTGGTGCCGCGGGCCATCCGGGCCTTCACCGTGCCGATCGGCACCTGCAGCAGGCGAGCGATATCGCGCTGAGTGTGGTCGGCGAAGTAGGCGAGCTCCAGGGTCTCGCGCTGGGCGTCAGGCAGCCTGGACATCGCCGCTCTCACGTCGGCAGCCCAGGCGAACCGCTCGGCCACCTCACGCCCGTCCTCGCCGACCAGGTCGCGCAGCGTGTCGACCTGGACGACCGCGGGACGCCGCCGGCGCAGCGCGTCGATCGCCCGGCGCCGGGCGATCGTGAACACCCAGCCGCCGAGGCTCTGCCGGGGGTCATAGCGCTCGGAATGACGCCACACGTCAAGGAACGTGTGCTGCAGGACGTCCTCGGCCTCATCGGGGCCGACGTGCCGGCGCAGGTAGGCCAGAACGGTCGGACCGTATCGGGCATAGCACTCCTCAAGGGCGGACTCGTCACCGTCCGCGAGGCGCTGGCCCAGTACGTCATCTTCGTCCACCACGGTTCTTCGCAGCATTTCCCTCGACCCCAGCGACATGCCCAGGCACCTCCCGCCTGATTAATGTTCGTCTAGTGTTTGTCTAATGTCCGTCGAGTCTAATGGACTCCATTGCCACCGACAAGGGATCAATACGCCCGAGCGGTGTCCGGTGGTCGAACGCACCGCCGGTGACGCGATGTTGGTGCACCGGCAGTGCCGTCCCAGATACCGAACGGCCTACGAGCACAGCCCGAGGTACCCAGCCCGCCGACGGTCATTGTCCGCAAGGGTGTCGTACATGAGACGTCCCGCATCCGTGTGAGGATCGGGAGAATGCAGTTCATCGGTGGCGTACCGACGGTGCCCTCCCGCCAGGCGAGGCGCCTACTTCAGGACGTTTGCGGAGCCGTCTTGTCGGTGGTCGGTGACATAGTCGGGCCGTCGAGGTGGTGGGTGCCTGGCGGTAGTCGGTCTCGGGCGCGCCGCTCACTCACGGTGGTCGACGCAACGACCGAGGCGGGGAGTGACTGGACATGACCGGATTCCACGACGTGACACCCGCGGTGCGTCTCAGGAGTGTCGAAGACCGGGACCTCGACGTGTTCTTTGACCACCAGGCGGATCCGCAGGCGGTCGAGATGGCGGCGTTTCCCGCTCGCGACAAGGATCAGTTCGCGAAGCACTGGGCGAAAGTCCGCGCCGACGAGGCCCTGGTGGCGCGCACCATCGTTGCCGATGGCATGGTGGCGGGCCACATCGGAAGCTGGCAGGAGAATGGGCAGCAACTGCTCGGCTACTGGGTCGGACGCGAGTGTTGGGGCCGCGGCGTCGCGACACAGGCGCTCGCCCTGTTCGTGGACGAGGTGTCGATCCGGCCGCTGTACGCCCATGTCGCGGTGCACAACGTGGGCTCGATCCGCGTCCTGGACAAGTGTGGCTTTCGGCGCGATCGCGTGCAGGAGGCGAAGGCGCCTGCGCCCGACGACGGCATCGAGGAGGTCATCTTCGTGCTGAACGCGTAAGGCGCACGCAACGCACGCAACGCACGCAACGCACGCAACGCACGCAACGCACGCAACGCACGCAACGCACGCAACGCACGCAACGCTATTGCCAGGGTGAGCGCTCGAGCCGGGTGATCGAACGGCTGTGCGTGAGCGATGTTGGCTATCGCGTGATCGGTGGCGGGCTGCACCCGGACCACGCCACGATTGCCCGCTTCCGGGCCAGGCACCAGGAGGCGTTGGGTGGGCTGTTCAGCCGGATGCTGCGACTGCTAGCCGGGGTGGGCATGGTGCCGCTGGGGAAGCTGAGTCTGGACGGGAGGAAGCTTGCTGGTGCTGCGGCGCGGGCCTCACGCACCCAGCGGCGCGCGGGCGGGGTGGCCGGCCGGCCAGGTGCCACGGACCAATCGCAACAACACGCCGCCGCGGGCCAACACGACCGACCCGGACACCCGGGTGATGAAGAACCAGAAGGGTTACCTCGCCGGTGACAACGGCCCCGCCGTGGCCTGGCTGCCTGCAGACCTTATCGGTCGCGTCGCGCGCGCAACGTCAAGACCTTCCTGGTGGCCGGCGCCGCCAGATGAGCCGACGGATTCGATCGCGCCAGCCAACCGCGGACTCGTCACCGCCGGGCATCAGCGCCATGTTCGGGCGCAGCATCAGCACCATGTTCGGGCGCAGCATCAGCGCCATGTTCGGCGGCAGCTCCAGCTCGTCCAACCACTGCCCGGGCGCGACGCCGTGCTCCATCGCCCGGCGCAGCAGATGACCGTTCGCGGCCGACCGGTCGGCTCCGACGTCGCGAACGGTGCCCGACGCGTGCTCGTTCGGCTCGACCCGCTCACCGGCCGCCTGGCGCTTCGTGATCTCAGCGTCCACCTCTGACAGGCACGCCTCGAACTCACGCTTGTTGTCGAAGGCGGCCACCACCACATGACGACGCTCCCGCCGGGTCGGGTCGAACCGATAGTGCCGCACCACAAACCTACGGATGCCGTCGTCCCCCACGTCCACGGTTGCCATGCTCCGAGACTAGGACCCGAACAGGAGCCGCGGCCCAGCGTTGAAGAAGCCGGGCGGGCGCGGGTCGCGGGGTGGTCGTCACAGAAGCACGTTCAGGGTGTGGATGGCCAGACCGGCCAGGCCTCCGACGAAGGTTCCGTTGATGCGAATGAACTGTAGGTCGCGACCCACATGCAGCTCGATGCGCTCGGCCGCCTCCTTGCCGTCCCAACGGTCAACGGTCTGCGAGATGACCTTGGCGATCTCATGGCCATACGTGCTGACTACGAAGCCGATGGCATCCGCGATGTGGCCGTCGACCCGCTGACGGATCTCAGCGTCGTTCACGAGCCGCTGCCCGAGCTCCGACAGCGCGGTGCCGCCACGGCGTCGCAGCTGCCCCTCGGGGTCATCCAGGGCCCCGAGAAGCGCGGCGCGCACCACGTCCCAGAGAGCGACCGCGGAAGAGCCAATCTGCGGATGCGTCATCAGGTGGACCTTCAGAGTCTCGGCACGAGCCATGGTGGCGACGTCATGCTGCAGGTCGCGGGCCAGCTGGGCGAGCAGGTCATCCAGAGCCCGGCGTGCCGGGTGGTTCGGGTGATCACGCACCTCGGCGACCCAGGACAGCGCCTCCTGGTTGACCCGCTCACTGACCTTCTGGTCGAGCCAGGAGGGGCTCCACCAGGGTGCCCTGGCGCCGACGATCACTGCCACCGTGGCCTGGTTCGCGCGAAGCCAGTCGTGGCTTTCCACCAGGGCAAGGTCGACCAGGGTGTGGTGAGCACCATCGTGGATGACCGACTCGAGCAGAGCCCCGACGACTCCGCTGAGCGGCTCGTTGACGATCCGGGGCAACAGCGACTGTTCGACAAAGCTCCGAACGTCTTCGTCCTTGATGGCCGCCAACACCCGGCTGCTCGCCAGGGCAAGTTCGGTGACCACCTGCGCGCTGTGCTGCTCCTGCCCGAGCCAGCTACCCACCCGGCGGCTGACGTCGGCGGCGACAACCCGCTCACGGGCAGCGTCCTCTGTCAGGAAGTTCCCGGTCACGAACTCCTCCAGGCTCTGGCCGAGGGTGTCCTTGCGGTTGGCGATGATGGCCGTATGCGGGATGGGGATGCCGAGCGGATGACGGAACAAGGCCGTCACGGCGAACCAGTCCGCGAGCGCTCCAACCATCGCAGCTTCCGCGGTGGCGTTGACGAATCCCCAGGCGCCATTCTGGTGTCGAGTCAGGATGAAGACGAGTGCTGCCAGCACCAACAGGGACAGTGCCACGGCGCGCATACGTCGCAGACCCCGTCGGCGAGCTTGGTCTGCCGGGCTGAGCGACGCCGTCGTCATGGAGTTGATCCTGCCGCAACGACTCCGTAGCAGGGTGGCGCCTCGCCCACAGAAACCACGCATGCATCCCCAGATGACCAGATCCTGCTCGATCTGAACCGGCTGAACGTCGTGCTCAGCGGCCAGAGCTCACGCCGGTGACAAGTCGGCTGGCAACTCACATGTTTCGGCCGCCGCGTCGCGCCGCCGTGCCCGCTGCTGGGTGAAGTCGATGCTGGCGGCTGCTGCGAGCAGGTGGTGAATCTCAGAAGCGGTACGTCGTCTGCCCGTGCGCGTCGCCGAAAGCGATGACCTTGGCGGGACTGACCCGGTCGACCCTCGCGCCTGTCTCGGTACTGCCACCGGAGTCGCTGTGGCCGCTCAGGACGGTGATCACGAGGAGAAGCGTTGCTGCAGGTCGGCGTACGGGACCACGCCGTCGAGGAAGCCGAGAGTGCCGGAGTCGAGCAGTTCCCGGCCGGCGCGGTCCACCATGCTGAGCGCGGCACGGGCCAGGCTGCCGCCCAGGCTGACCCGCTTGACACCGAGCGAGAAGAGTGTTGGCGCGTCGACCACGTTCGCCAGCCCGGCCACCACGTTGAAGGGGCCCGGGATGGCCGCGGCGAGGCGGCGGATCGTGTCTTCCTCGACGACGCCGGGCACGAAGACGCAGTCGGCCCCCGCGTCGATGTACCGGAGTGCCCGCTCGACCGTCGCGGCGAACACATCGCCGGTCGTGCCGGCGAAGTAGGTGTCAGTGCGGGCATTCAGCACGAAGGTGCCGCTGGGTGCCGCGGCCCGCGCGGCCGCCAGGCGGTCGACGGCCTCATCGATGCCGAACAGCCCGCCCTTCCGGGCGTCCTCGAGGTTGCACCCCGCCGCCCCGAGCTCCACGGCCCGGGCCACGGTGCGGCCGACGTCGTCCGGGCTGTCGCCGTACCCGGCTTCGAGGTCCGCCGTCACGGGCACGATCACCGCGGCCACGATGCGAGCGACGTGCTCAAGCATCGTGTCGCGGTCCAGTGCTTCTCCGTCTGGGACTCCGCAGGACCAGGCGATGCCCGCGCTGGTGGTGGCGATGGCCGGGAAGCCGACCTGCTCAAGGATCCGGGCGGACCCGGCGTCCCAGGCGTTGGGGAGCACGAAGCCGGGACCGGTGTGCAGGGCCAGGAGGGTGGCTGCCTTGTCGGTCGACGGCGCGGTGGTCACGAGCCCACCACCTCGACGTCGGCGTACGACGCACCGCCGGGCAGCCGGGCGTACCCGGGTCCCCGGTCGAAGAAGACCCCGGCCGGGCCCGGCCACGATGCGCGGGCGTCACGTGTCGTCGCCGCGTCCAGCGACAGCGAGGCGTGGTCCAGCTCTCTGGTGAGCACCACCCCATAGTCGGCGATCGCGGCCTCTCGCGACAACCCCATAGGCCAAGGCGCGATCCGATCGACAGCCCGATCTCAGCGATGAGCCGCCAGGGGTCGAAAACGGCACTGCACCATGTAGAAGGCTGCCGGCCGGTGAGAAGAGGGTGGGATCCCAGCGGATGACGTCGCCGCGGTCGTCTTCGGCAGAGTTCGGTGGGGCCCTGAGCTGTCGGGCGGCAAGGAGGTACAGAGAATTGCCACGCCGACCAGAGCCCACCCATCCTCGGCGAGTGCATACTGACGGGATGGCCCTCCTGGAGCGCGAGGACGCCCTCACCGCGCTGACGATGTATGCCGCGGAGGCAGCCACCGCCAGCGGACGCGTCGTGCTGGTCACCGGCGAGGCCGGTGCGGGCAAGACGAGTGTCGTCGACGCCTTCCGCGAGCGAGTGCCCGGCGCGCGGTGGCTTGGCGTCGGGTGCGACGGGTACCTCACGCCGCGGCCGCTCGGGGTGCTCCACGACCTCGCGCGCCAGATGGGAGGCGCCCTGGCGACTCACCTCGCCCGGGATGCTCCGCGGGAGACCCTGTTCTCCACTCTGCTCGCCGCGCTGGGCGAGGAAGACAGCCTTACGGTGCTGGTCGTCGATGACGCCCACTGGGCCGACGATGCCAGCCTCGACCTGCTGCGGTTCGTCGCCCGGCACCTCCGCGACCTCCGGGTCGTGATGCTTCTCGCCTACCGCGACGCCGAGCTTCCCCCGGAGCACAACCTGCGCGTCCTCGTCGGGGACATGGCTTCGCACTCAGGTTTGCGCCGCGTCGGGCTCGGACCTCTCACTTTCGCTGCCATCGCTGAGCTCGCCGACGGAACTCCGCACGACCCCGTCGTCGTCTACCGGTTGACCGGCGGCAATGCCTTCTTCGCGAACGAGGTGCTCGCAGGTCCGGTCGGGGCGGTCCCGGCATCCGCCCGGGACGCAGTGCTGGCCAGGCTCGCCGTTGTCGACGCCTCATCCCGTGCTGTCCTCGACCTTGCTGCCTTGCTTGGTGGGCACGTGGAACCTGACCTGCTGGCGCGAGCGATCGGAACCGATCTCCGGTCGCTCGACGAGCGACTCGCCGCGCTCGAGGCCGCCGGGATCCTGCTGGCAGACGAGTCCGGACTGCGGTTCCGGCACGAGATCGCCAGGCTCACGGTCGACGAAGCGCTACCGGCTTCGCGACGCCGGGGGATCCACGAGGCCGTTCTCGACGCGCTGCTCGTCGCTGGCTGCCGGGACGAGGCCCGGCTCGCCCACCATGCCGACCACGCCCACGATGTCGCCGCGGCCTTCGAGCACGCGACCCGCGCCGCGGCGCAGGCGAGAGTCCTGTCAGCCCACCACGAGGCCGCCAGCCAGCTTGAGCGCGCGCTGCGCAACGCGGCTCATGCCTCCCCCGACGAGGTGGCCGGCCTCCATGAGGCGTACGCCGGCGAGCTGGCCATCCTCGACGAGTGGCCCGCCGCCCGGTCCCACCTCGAGGTGGCTCTCGGCATCTGGCGAGATGTCGGGAACCTCCGGAGGCAGGGGGACACCCTGCGACGGATCGCCCGGGTCGCGTCAGGGCCTGCCGGTCGTCGGTACGCCGAGGAGGCGCGCCGGGCCCTGGATGACCTGGGACCAACCCCGGAGCTGGCCCGCGTCATCGCAACGATCGCGGCGTTCCAGATGATCGATCATGACCTTGTCGCCGCCGCCCGTTCCGCAGAGGAGGCCGCCCGTCTCGCCCGCGACCTGTCCTTGCCGGACGTGCTCAGTGATGCCCTCAACACGGCGGCCTGTGTCGCCGGGATGGATGGCCAGGGGTGGCGCGGACTTCTGAAGGAGTCCCTTGATGTGGCACAGGCGGCGGCGGCGCACGAGCAGGCGGCCCGTGCCTACGTGAACCTCATGGGCTGCGCCCTCGGTGAGATGTGCCTGGACGAGGCTGACACCTGGTTCGCAGCCGGCGTCGAACACTGCGATGAGCACGACATCACGACCTACGCCCGGTGCCTGCGCTGCTACGCCTGCCTCGCCCTGGAGGCCCGCGGGCGGTGGGACGAGGCGATGGCGCTCGCAACAGAGCTGCTCAGCCGGGGTGCGTCCCCCGACAACTCGATCATTCCGCTGGGTGTCCTGGCCCGGGTGCTGAGGCGGCGCGGGGACGCGCGTGGTGCCGGCTCGCTCGACCGTCTGGTCGCGGCGGCGATCGGTACCGGCGAGCGCCAGTACGGCGGCACGGTTGCGGTGGCCCTCGCCGAAGCCGCGTGGCTCGACGGCACGCTCGGACCCGGCACGCTCGGAGCCCCGGACCCGGACGGGGTCGCCGACCCCGCTGAGCGAGGCAGTCTGGCCGCGTGGTGCGCCCGCGCCGGGGTGCCCCTGGACGTCGAGCCGGGGGCCATCCCGCCGGCGTACGCGATGGCCGTGGCCGGCCGGTACGAGGAGGCCGCTGCTGAGCTGGACCAGCTCGCCTTCCCTTGCGAGGCAGCGCTGGTCCTGGCCCACAGCGGTGACGCCGCGGCGATGCGCCGGGCGATCGGCCGGTTCGAGAGCCTTGGCACCCCCGCGGCCGCAGCCGCCACGCGCCGCGACATGCGCGCCAGGGGAATGCGCGGCATCCCCCAAGGGCCTCGGCCCGGGACGCGAGCCCACCCGGCGGGCCTGACGCCACGCGAGGTCGAGGTGCTGGCATGCCTCGACGCCGGGATGTCGAACGCCGAGGTGGCCGAGAGCCTTGTGCTCTCCAGCAAGACGGTCGACCACCACGTCTCGGCCATCCTCGGCAAGCTTGGCGTGAGCTCTCGTTGGCAGGCGGCGACCCGGGCGCACGAGCTCGGCGTCCTGGACCCTGCGAGGAACGTCTCCGCGACCTAGGTCGCGGAGATCGCGCAAGGTGGGGGAGGGCGGCCCCAAAATGGGGAGGGCGGCCCCCAAGATGGGGAGGCATCCCGATGTGCCCCGCGGGCGGCCTCCCTAGCGTCAGTGAGGTCCAATCCACTGACACCACACCGAAGGGGCTGATCCGATTGCCGCTCTACATGGACATGCACACACTGGACGACGCTGTGACCGTCGAGGCGGTCGCCGAGGCGCACCTCGCCGATCTGCAGGCCCAGGCCAACCACGACGTGCGCTATCTGCGCTATTGGGTCGACGAGGGCGACGGCACGATCTTCTGCCTCGTCGAGGCGCCGTCGCCGGAGGCTGCGGCCACCGTCCACCGCGAGGCTCACGGCCTCGTGGCCGACCGGATCTTCCAGGTCCATGAGGGGAGCTGAGGGCGATGACTCGAGCACGACGCATGCTCATCGCGGCGGCCACGGCACTCGCAGTGCTGATTGTCGCCCCCGCCTCGCCTGCCTCAGCGGGTCGGCGGTCGGACGACCACCCGGGCAGGACCTGGGTCGGGCTCGACCAGGTCCGGCACGCGACCTCGGCCTACCACCGCATCGATCGGGCCGTCGCCGCCGGATGGAGCACCGAGCTGGCTGACGTGGCCGGCCTCACCTGCATCGCCGATCCCCAGGGCACGGGTGGCATGGGTGTCCACTACGTCGACGTAGGCCGCGTCGACGGCTTCGTCGATGCGCTTCGCCCGGAGGCGCTCATCTACGCACCCGACCGCTCGGGTCGCGGGCACCTCGTGGCCGTCGAGTACGTCGTCATCCGTTCCGCGTGGGAGGCCGCCGGACACACCGCTGCGCCTCGGCTCTTCGGCCGGAGGTTCGAGCTGATCCCGCAGGGCAACAGGTACGGGCTCCCGGACTTCTACGAGCTGCATGCCTGGATCTGGCGTGCCAACCCGCTAGGGATGTTCAACGACTGGAACCCGCGGGTGCACTGCCCGGCCTGACCGGGCGGCCCGAGTGCACCGACCTGTCCTTTCGGCTTGCGGTAGCACCACGTTGGCCCTGGGCAAGTCCACGCTCGTTGGGGCGATCTGCGCCAAGACCTGTTCCACCGGCCCGCCGAGACCGGCCACGGCCACCAGGTACTGGCCCAGCCGGGGACTTTCGCCTAATCTGGTCAGTTGGTAAGGCTAACCTTCGTCGACCTGGGAGGGGTTCGATGAGTGCTGACCGTGGTGAGGCGGGCAGGCTTGCCTGGCTCCCGGCGGGCCGCCGTTCCAAGTGGGCCGTCCTGATCTTCTGGCTCATCGTCGCGGCGCTGGTCGCCGGACCGGCCGGCAGGCTGATGGGCGCGCAGAAGAACGACGCCGTCTCGTGGCTGCCAGGCAGCGCCGAGTCGACCAGGGTGATCCAGGCGTCGACGCCGTTCCAGCCCAAAGACGAGATCCCGACGACCGTGGTCTACGAGCGCCAGGGGGGAGTCACCCCCGGGGACCTGGCCTCGGTCTCGGCCCAGATCGCCAAGTTCAACGCCCTGGCGGCGGTGGGCCGGCCCTCGGTGGGCCCGATCCCGTCCCGCGACGGGCACGCCATCCGGGTCGAGGTGCCGATCAACGCCGGCAGCGCCGGGTGGGACAAGCTCGCCGGGGCTGTGGACGAGATGCGGTCGATCGCCAAGGACCGGCCGGCCGGGCTGGACGTGAGCTTCACCGGAGCCGGGGGAGTGGCAGCCGACTCCTCGAAAGCATTCTCCGGGATCGACGGGAAGCTCCTCTACTCGGCACTGGCGGTGGTCATCTTCATCCTGCTGATCACCTACCGCAGCCCGATCCTGTGGCTGCTCCCCGTCATCTCGGCCGGACTGGCGCTGACCGTCGCCGAGGCCGCCGTCTACGCGCTGGCCAGCAACGGCCTCACCGTCAATGCGCAGAGCGCCGGCATCCTCACGGTCCTGGTCTTCGGCGCAGGGACCGACTATGCCCTGCTGCTGGTCGCCCGGTACCGGGAGGAGCTGCGCCGCCACCAGGACCGCCACGAGGCGATGGCCTACGCGCTGCACCGGGTGGGCTCGGCCATCTTCGCCAGCGGCGCCACCGTGATCGCCGGGATGCTCTGCCTGCTGGTCGCCAGCATGAACTCCACCCAGGGCCTGGGCCCGGTCGCGGCGGTCGGGATCGCGGTCGGGCTGATGGTCATGCTCACTCTGCTGCCGGCGCTGCTGGTCATCTTCGGCCGGTGGTTCTTCTGGCCCGTGCACCCGGCCTACGGGTCGGCCGACCACACCGCGACGGGCATCTGGGCCAGGGTGGGCACGCGCATCGCCCGGGCTCCGCGGGCCACCTGGGTCGGCACCACCGTCGCGCTGCTCGTGGCTGGGGTGGGCATCTTCCAGCTCAACGCCGTCGGGCTGCAGAACAAGGACGCCTTCTTCGGTACGCCGGACTCGGTGGTCGGCCAGCAGGTGCTGGCCGACCACTTCCCGGCCGGTGCCGGGCAGCCGGTCTTCGTCATCGCGGCAGCAGACCAGGCGGCGGACGTGCGGACCAGGTTCGCCGGCGTCGACGGGATCACCGGTGTGACTCCGCCGATCGTCAGGGGGGACAAGGTTCTGCTGACCGGCACGCTCAGTGCCTCCCCGGACAGCCAGGCGGCCATCGACACGGTCACCCGGGTGCGCGAGGCGATCCACCAGCTACCCGGGGCGCAGGCCATCGCGGGCGGGGACACGGCCACCCGGGGGGACACCTTGCAGGCCTCGGGCAACGACAACAAGGTCATCATCCCGCTGATCCTGGTCGTGGTGTTCTTCATCCTGATGGTGCTGCTGCGGGCGGTGGTGGCCCCGCTGATCCTGATCGGGACGGTGGTCCTGTCCTTCGGTGCCGCACTGGGCCTGAGCGCGCTCGTGTTCCGCCACGTGTTCGGCTTCGCCGGCGCGGACTCGTCGCTGCTGCTGTTCGTCTTCGTGTTCCTGGTGGCGCTGGGGATCGACTACAACATCTTCCTGATGACCAGGGTGCGTGAGGAGTCGAAGAAGTTCGGCACCAGGCGCGGCGCTCTCATCGGGCTGGCCGCCACCGGAGGGGTGATCACCTCAGCCGGCCTGGTCCTGGCCGGCACGTTCGCGGTCCTGGCCACGCTTCCGGTGGTGGCGTTCGCCGAGCTGGGGTTCGCGGTGGCCCTCGGGGTCCTGCTCGACACGGTGATCGTGCGTTCGGTCCTCGTGACGGCGCTGAACCTGGACGTCGGACGGTATATGTGGTGGCCGAGCGAGCTGGCGAACAAACGGGACATGGAAGAAGCGCCGCGCCGTGCGCGGGTCGCCCGTCAGGAAGCGGGCTCAGGGGCGATGAGACGAACCCAGACCAGCTAGCCGGCACCCGGTGACCTCGCGCCTGATCCGGCAACGCACAAAGGGCTTGTCGCAGCAGGGCTCAGCCCATTCGTGCGGCGACCTCTGGGGGGAAGCCACCGGTGGAGACCGGGCTCCAGCTCGTCGGCGTGATCCGGATCAGCGACTTGCCCTGGTCTGACATCGCCTGCTTGTACTCGGACCAGCTGGGATGCTCGCCGGCGATGCAGCGGTAGTAGTCGACGAACGGCTCCAGCGCCTCGGGCATATCGAGCACCTCGGCCGTGCCGTACACCTGCACCGAGGGCCCGCCGAAGTCGTCCGAGAGCACGCAGATGCTCACCTCGGGGTCACGACGGGCGTTGGTCGTCTTGGCTCGGCGCGGGTAGGTCGACACGACGATGCGGCCCTGGGGGTCAACGCCGCAGGTGACCGGTGAGACCTGGGGCCTCCCGTCGCTGCGGGTGGCCACGAAGACTCCGTGGTGCCGGGGACGCACGAACTCCAGGAGCTCATCGCGGGAAACGGTCTCGGCAGTGGCGATGGTGGGCATGCCCGCGATGGTAGCGCGCCCCTGTCCGTAGGCTCGCCGGTATGCGAACACGTGAGCTGGGCAGGACAGGTCGTCAGGTTTCGGTCATCGGTCTCGGGAGCTGGCAGCTCGGCGGAGACTGGGGCCAGGTCGATGACGCGGACGCGATGGGCGTGCTGCACGCCGCGGTGGACGACGGGGTGACCTTCCTCGACACCGCGGACGTCTACGGCGACGGGCGCAGCGAGATCCTGATCGGTCGGCTGCTCGCCGAACGGCCCGACGCCTCGCTGACCGTTGCCACCAAGATGGGTCGGCGAGCCGACCCGCATGTTCCGGAGGCGTTCACCCTCGAGGCCTTCCGCGGCTGGACCGACCGCAGCCGGGCGAACCTCGGTGTCGAGGTGCTGGATCTCGTTCAGCTGCACTGCCCGCCGACCCCGGTGTTCTCCGACGACCGGGTCTTCGATGCCCTGGACACCTTGGTGGCCGAACAGCGGATCGCGGCGTACGGCGTCTCGGTGGAGACCTGCGAGGAGGCGCTCACCGCCATCGCCCGGCCCCATGTCGCGACGGTCCAGCTCATCCTGAACGTGTTCCGCCGCAAACCCCTGGAACGGGTGCTGCCGGCTGCCCTCGAGGCGGGTGTGGGCATCATCGCGCGGGTCCCGCTGGCCAGCGGGCTGCTGTCCGGCAAGTACGACGAGTCGACCACCTTCGCGCCGACCGACCACCGCACCTACAACCGTCACGGCGAGGCCTTCGACGTTGGCGAGACGTTCAGCGGCGTGCCGTTCGAGATCGGGGTGGGCGCCGCCCGCCGGGTCGCGGCCCTGGCCCCGGGCCTGCGCACAGCCCAGCTGGCGTTGCGCTGGATCCTCGACCAGCCCGGCGTCAGCACCGTGATCCCAGGTGCCCGCAATGCGTCCCAGGTGAGCGGAAACGCCGCCGCCGCTGACCTGGACCCGCTGTCAGGCGAGCTTCTGGACGCCCTGCGCGACATCTATGACGAGGAGATCCGCGACCATGTTCACGACCACTGGTAAGGCCAGGTGCCTGACCACTGGTAAGACCATGTGCACGACCACTGGCGAAGAAATGGGCACAGCATGAGCGACCGTTCGGATTCACCTGCCGTCATGAGTATCCCCGCCAGAGCCGCGAGCTCCGTTCACCTTCGGACGCAGACGTGTTCGTTGGTGATCGAGGTCCCCGCACCGGACCCGACGGGCGCTTCGTTGAGTCCGCGGATCGTCCACTGGGGCCCTGCCCTCGATGAGGATCTGGATGTGGCCGCCTTGGTCCTGGCCACCTCGCCACCGGTGCCGACGTCGGCTCCGGACAACCCGATACGGCAGAATCTCGTCCCGATGCCTGCCGACGGATGGCGGCTTCGGCCGGGACTTCGGGGCGCCAGGGCCGACGGTACGGCGTGGTCACCGCTGTTCACCGTCCGCACCGTGGAGAGCAGGGTGGACGGGCCGGCCGGCGGCGGGTGGCTGCTCGTCACCGCCGCGGACGATGCGGCCGCGCTGCGGCTACAGACGCGGCTGACCCTGCACGCTGGTGGCATCCTCGAGGTCGAGCAGTCACTGCGCAACGACGGAGATCAGGACTACCTGCTGGCCGAGCTGGCCACGACGTTGCCGATCCCGGCGCGAGCGTGCGAGGTCCTGGACCTGACCGGGCGCTGGTGCCGGGAAAGCGCACCCCAGCGACAACAGCTCAACATGGGCGCCTGGAGCAGGGAGGGGCGGCACGGACGCACCGGGCACGACACACCCCTGGTGCTCACTACCGGGACGCAGGGGTTCGGGTTCGGCGCCGGAGAGGTCTGGGGACTTCATCTGGCGTGGTCGGGGGACTCCTGCGTGTGGGCAGAGCGCAATCCGGTCGGCGTGGGCCAGGTGGGCGCCTCGGAGCTTCTCGCCCCGGCAGAGGTGCGCCTGTCCACCGGTGAGAGCTACCTGGCACCACTGGTCTACGCCGCCTACAGCGACCGGGGACTGGACGGGATCAGCGCAGCGTTCCACGGCCTCGTCCGCGCCCGGTCGCATCACCCGCGCACTCCACGTCCGGTCATCCTGAACACCTGGGAGGCGGTCTACTTCGACCATCGCCTCGACCGGCTCAGCGAGCTGGCAGAGGCCGGAGCACGGATCGGGGTCGAGCGGTTCGTCCTGGACGACGGGTGGTTCGGCGGACGGCGCGACGACACGGCAGGGCTCGGCGACTGGTTCGTCTCCAAGGACGTCTGGCCGGCGGGACTCAAGCCGCTCATCGACAAGGTGACCTCACTGGGGATGGACTTCGGCCTGTGGGTGGAGCCCGAGATGGTCAACCCCGACTCCGATCTGTACCGGGCGCACCCCGACTGGATCCTGAGCGCACCCGGGCGGGTCCCGCCGACCTGGCGCCACCAGCTCGTCCTCGACCTGGCCAACCCCCTGGTCTTCGATCTCCTGCTCGAACGGCTCGACACGCTGCTGTCCGACCATGACATCTCGTACCTCAAGTGGGACCACAACCGCGACCTCGTGGACCCAGGCCATCAGGGGCGCCCCGGGGTGCGGGTGCAGACCCTCGCGGTGTATCGCCTGCTGGATGAGCTGCGGTCACGCCATCCCGGCGTAGAGATCGAGAGCTGCGCCTCCGGCGGAGGCCGCGTCGACCTCGCCATCCTTGAGCGCACTGACCGTATCTGGGCCAGTGACACGATTGACGCCCTGGAGCGCCAGCAGATCCAGCGCTGGACACAGCTGCTCGTTCCGCCCGAGCTCATGGGCACCCATATCGGTTCCCCGCTCTCGCACACGACCGGGCGCCGGCACTCGTTGTCGTTCCGGGCAGCGACAGCCCTGTTCGGCCACCTGGGCATCGAATGGGACCTGACTGCCCTCACCGGGCAGGAGGCCGCAGACCTGAGCGCCATCGTCGCCTTCCATAAGCAGGTCCGATCCCTGCTGCACAGCGGGCGCGTCGTGCGGATCGACCACCCTGACGTCGCCGCGCAGGTGCACGGCGTGGTGGCCCAGGACGGTTCCGAGGCGGTGTTCGCGTACGTCCAGCTCACCTCGTCGCCGACAGAGCTGCCACCTCCGGTTCTCCTGAAAGGTCTGGACTCCGGACGCCGGTATCGCGTGGTGCCGGTTCCGCTGGCCGGTGGCCCGGGCACCCAGGAGATCAGCTCCTCTCCCTGGCTCGCCGACGGGATCGTGCTGAGCGGTCAGGTCCTGATGCAGGTCGGTCTGCAGATGCCGGTGCTCCAGCCAGAACAGGCGCTGATCCTCCATCTCACACAGCCCTGACGTGAAGGTCCCCGGCCGACCCGGGCGTACGGCCGCCATGCTGAACCGCCTCCGGCGATTGCCTGCACCGCTTCCGGTGATGTCACACGATTGTTGCGGCGCGGTAACTGTTGGAACACAATTGTTGTGGGGCTGTCACGGCGCGCTATAGGTTCGAGGCACCGCCAAACGCACGATGCGTCGGCTGACCTTTGGAGGCTTCATGTGCCCCGATCTTGAACCCCATCTCGCAGCGCCCGGCAGTGTTGGTCGCCGGACCCTTCTGCAGGCGATCGCCGCGGGCGCAGTCACCGTGCCGCTCCTTGCGGCCTGCACCGGATCCTCGAGCACCCCGACGAGCGGCGGGAGCGCCAGCGGTGGCGCGAAGACCGCGACGTTCGGTTCCAACGCCTCCGACGCGGTGCCCAAGGCGGCAATGGCCGCCCTCATGGCGTCGGCGAAGCCAGCGGCTGGCGTGACAGTGAAGATCAACACCGTCCCCCACAACGACTTCCAGAACAACATCAACAACTACCTCAAGGGCAGCCCCGACGACGCGTTCACCTGGTTCGCCGGCTACCGGATGAAGTCCTACGCAAGCCAGGGCCTGGTCGCGCCGATCGACGACGTCTGGGAGAAGATCGGCGGCAACTTCTCCGAGTCCTTCGCCAAGGCCTCGACCGGCGACGACGGCAAGAAGTACTTCGTGCCCCTCTACAACTACCCCTGGGCGGTCTTCTACCGGCCGAGCGTCTTCAAGGCTGGCGGCTATGCCATCCCCAAGACGCTGGACGAGTTCAAGGCCCTCTGCGTGACGATGCAGAAGGACAAGCTGACACCCATCGCCTTCGGTGACAAGGATGGCTGGCCCGCCTTCGGCACATTCGACTACATCAACATGCGTCAGAACGGCTACGACTTCCACATGCAGCTGATGGCGCACAAGGTCAGCTGGGAGGACCCCAAGGTCAAGGCCGTCTTCGACACCTGGAAGAGCCTGTTCCCCTACCAGGCCACGGGGTCGCTCGGGCGCACCTGGCAGGAGGCGGCGCAGACCGTCATCAAGAAGACCTCCGGGATGTACCTCCTCGGGTCCTTCGTCGGCCAGCAGTGGCCCAAGGGCGACACCGACATCGACTTCTTCGCCTTCCCTGAGATTGACTCGGCACACGGGCAGGAAGCGATCGAAGCCCCCATCGACGGGTTCATGCTCAGCAAGAAGGGCGGCGACAACGCCGGGGCACGCGACCTGCTGAAGTACCTCGGCACGGGCAAGGCCCAGGACGTCTACCTGGCCACGGACTCCAACGACGTGGCAGCAGCCAAGGACGCCGACACCAGCAAGTACAACGCGCTGCAGAAGAAGGCAGCGGAGGTGATCGGTTCGGCGAAGAGCATCTCGCAGTTCCTGGACCGCGACGCCGATTCTGCGTTCGCCAACAACGCCGCGTTGCCCGGCTTCCAGAACTTCATCAAGACCGGCGACATCGCCGGCACTACCAAGAACCTCGAGGCGCAGGCCAAGCAAGCGTACCCGGCCTGATGGCGACGCCCACCGCCACGGCGCCGACAACCGGCCCGGGCTCTGCCAAGCCACCGTCCGGGCGACGGCGGCGGCGGCTCCGGGTGTTCAGCACCGGCGACAAGGTGATCCTGACCCTGATGGTCGGAATCCCGGCGTTGTTCGAGGCTGTCTTTGTCTGGTTGCCCGCGTTGCTGTCGGTGGGCCTCTCCTTGACCAACGCCCGGTTCGACGTGTTCCAGCCGGGGGGTCTGAAGTTCATCGGCCTGAACAACTACCGGTTCATCGCGCAGGACTACCCGCCGTTCGTACCGGCCCTCGAGCACAACCTGATCTGGCTTCTGTTCCTTACGCTCATCGCCACGCCGATGGGCCTGCTGATCGCCGTGCTGCTGGACTTCAACCTGCGCGGCTCGTGGTTGTACCAGAGCGTCTTCTTCATCCCCGTGATGCTGTCCCTGGCCCTGGTGGGGATCATCTGGCAGCTCATGTACAGCAGTGACAGCGGCCTGATCAACTCGGTGCTCGGCACTGCGGGACAACCCGGCGCGATCGACTGGTTCGGCAACTCGAAGATCAACCTCTGGGCCGCGCTCATTGCCGCGTCGTGGAAACACGTCGGCTACATCATGATCCTGTACCTGGCCGGTCTCAAGGGGGTTGACCCGACGCTGAAGGAGGCTGCCGCCATCGACGGCGCCAGCGCGGGCCAGACCTTCTTCAAGGTCGTGTTCCCCGCTATGCGTCCGATCAACATCATCGTGGTGGTCATCACGGTGATCGAGGCCCTACGGACGTTCGACATCGTCTACATCATCAACAGGGGCACCAACGGGCTCGAGCTGGTGTCCGCTCTGGTGGTGCAGAACCTGGTCGGCGAAGGTACCAGCATCGGCGTCGGCGCGGCCCTGGCCACGGTCCTGATGGTGGTCTCGCTGGTGCCGATCATCATCTACCTAGCCCGGACCTTCCGTAAGGGGATTCAATGAGCACCGCCGGGCCGACGAAGACCGGGAAGGCCGCCAAGTCCGGGGCGAACAGCAGTCGCATCATCAGCTCGCGGACGAGGGTGTTCAGCTACGTCTTCCTGTCGATCACCGCGACGCTGTGGATCATCCCGCTCGTCTGGGCCCTCTACACGTCGCTGCGACCGGAGGCGGATACCAATAAGTATGGCTACCTCAGCACCGGCGGAGCGTTCAACTTCGACAACTTCAGCCAGGCCTGGACCCAGGGCCTGTTCGCCCACTACTTCGTCAACTCGGCGATCATCACCATCCCCGCAGTGATCATCACCTTGTTCCTGGCGTCGATGGTCGCCTTCGCGGTCGCCCGATTCAGCTGGAAGTTCAACATCACCCTGCTCATCCTGTTCACGGCAGGCAACCTGCTGCCGCAACAGATCCTGGCCGCACCGCTGTTCCAGTTCTACAAGCACTTCCCGCTGCCGCTGTCGGTGAGCGACTCGGGGTCACTGCTCAACACCTACTACGGCGTCATCCTCGCCAACGTGGCGTTCCAGGTGGGCTTCTGTACGTTCGTGCTGTCCAACTACATGAAGGCGCTGCCTGCCGAGCTGGGCGAGGCAGCCCGGGTGGACGGCGCCGGTGTCTTCCGCCAGTACTGGCAGATCATCATGCCGCTGACCAAGCCTGCTCTGGCAGCCCTGGGCACTTTGGAGTTCATCTGGATCTACAACGACTTCTTCTGGGCCCTGCTGTTCATCCAGAGCGGCGACCGGCTCCCCATCACGACCGGGATCAACAACCTCAACGGCGTCTTTGCCCAGAACTACAACCTCATCGCAGCCGGGGCAGTCATGACAGCCATCCCGACGTTGGTCGTCTACCTGGTGCTGCAGAAGCAGTTCGTCGCCGGGCTCACGCTCGGGTCGACCAAGGGATGACAGAGGGATGACAGAGGGGTGACCGAGGCGACAAGGACTCTGGCCAGCGGTGACGTTGCGGTTATCCGGCGCTGACCCGGCAGGCAGACCGTGGAAGACGTCGTAGCAGTGACCCGCCCAAAGGTTCGCCGAGAGTTCGCCGCCAGGTTCCAGGCGGGCTTACTCAGGGGGGCGGATCACGATCACCGAGCAGTGCGCGTGCCGCACCACCTGAGCACTCACCGAGCCGAGCATCAGCGCGGTGAAACCGCCGTGACCGCGGGAGCCGACGACAACGAGGTCGGCCTCGTGGGAAAGCTTCCGCAGTACGCCGGCCGGCTGCCCTTCGAGCAGCTCGGGCTGCACCACGACCGGAGAGGTGTTGCCGAGCACCTCGATAGAGCGGGTGAGACGCTCCTGCGCCTCTTGCTCGATCAGCTTGGTCTCGGGCAGCCCGTAGGGTTCGGGCGCCATGCTGGTCGCCAGGCCGACGTACGGCAGGGACCAGACCAGGACTGCCCGGATATCGCCGCCGTCATGGGCCCGGGCCTCGTCGACCGCCCACCGCAGAGCCTCGATGCTGGCGGCCGATCCATCGACGCCTACCACATACCGCCGCGGATTCCCTTGCTGTTGCTCAGACATGCTCGCTCCCCTCACCCCCGCGTGACCCACCGCATTCCGCCCACACCATACTGCTGCACAGGAGCCAGCGCGATTCTCCTTGAAGGAAATCGTGGACCTGCCGGCCCCGGAGACGCTGCGTCGGAGGAATCGTGAATTTGCTGGCCTCGGAGACCCTGCGTCTCGACATCAACGCGCTGGACTACATGATCCTCGGGGTCTATTTCGCGCTGGTGATCACCATCGGCCTGCTGGCCAAGCGGGCGATCGCGACGAGTGAGGACTTCTTCCTCTCTGGTCGTTCACTGCCTGCGTGGGTCACCGGGATCGCCTTCGTGTCAGCGAACCTGGGCGCGATCGAGATCCTGGGAATGGCCGCGAACGGCGCCCAGTACGGCATGTCGACCGTGCACTTCTACTGGGTCGGCGCAGTGCCCGCGATGGTCTTCCTCGGCATCGTGATGATGCCCTTCTACTACGGCTCCGGGGTGCGCAGCGTCCCGGAGTACCTGAAGCGCCGATTCAACCGGCCCACCCACCTGTTCAACGCCCTGACGTTCGCGATCTCCAGCGTGCTGATCGCCGGGGTCAACCTGTTCGCGCTGGGCATCGTGCTCGAGGCCACGCTGGGCTGGCCGCTGTGGACCTCCATCATCGTGTCGGCCCTGTTCGTGCTGGTCTACATCACCCTGGGCGGCCTCTCCGGGGCCATCTACAACGAGGTCCTGCAGTTCTTCGTCATCATTGCCGGTCTGATCCCGATCCTGATCGTCGGGCTGAAGTCCGTGGGCGGCTGGAGCGGGCTCGAGGCCGCGGTGGCCAGGACCGACCTCGGCGCGAAGTCGTTCCACACCTGGCAGGGCACCGGGATCCCCTGGACCAATGCCCTCGGTGACTGGGTCGGCATCGTCTTCGGCCTCGGGTTCGTGCTGTCCTTCGGATACTGGACGACGAACTTTGCCGAGGTGCAGCGTGCCCTGTCCGCCAAGGACATGTCGGCCGCCCAGCGCACCCCGCTGATCGGCGCCTTCCCGAAGATCTTCATCCCGTTCCTGACCATCATCCCGGGGCTGATCGCACTGGCCATCGTGCCAAAGCTCGGCAAGAGCGAGGCCCTGCCGTACAACGATGCGATTCCCCTGATGATGAACCACCTCCTGCCCAACGGGGTGCTCGGCGTGGCCATGGCAGGCCTGCTGGCGGCGTTCATGGCCGGCATGGCCGCCAACGTGTCGTCGTTCAACACCGTGTTCACCTACGACATCTGGCAGGAGTACATCCGTCCTGACCGACCGGACGGGTACTACCTGAAAGTCGGGCGGATCGTGACCGTCCTGGGAGTGGTGATCGGCATCTTCACGGCCTTCATCGCTTCCCAGTACGGCAACATCATGGAGTACATCCAGATGCTGTTCTCCTTCTTCAACGCCCCGCTGTTCGCCACGTTCATCATCGGGATGTTCTGGAAGCGGGTGTCCCCGATGTCCGGCATCCTCGGCCTCGCGGCCGGCACCACGGGCGCGGCGATCATGCACTTCTGGGCGTATAACGTGCCCTACTTCTACCCGGGCGGGGTGCTCGACCCCACTCACGCCACCATCAACGCCCAGATGGTCAACTTCTACGGCGCCATCGCGGCCTTCTTGCTCGACGCGGTCGTCACGGTGATCGTGACCCTGATGGGCAAGCCCAAGCCGGAGAAGGAGCTCGCGGGCCTGGTCTGGGGCATCCCGGACCCCAGCGCCCCCGATCCCAAGCTGGCCCCCAAGCCGGCCTGGTGGCAGTCGCCGAACGTCCTGGCGTGCGCGGCACTCGGCCTCACCGCTGCCCTGTCATTCGTTTTCCTCTGACCAACTGATCGGGAGTGAGCATGAGTAAGGACCAGTCCGACACACCCGTGTCAGGCGCCAGCAAGCTGTTCGACCTTCGCGTGCTCATCGGGGGCCTGTTCACCTTCTACGGCGTCGTCCTGACGATCGTTGGCCTGACGGCGTCCGAGGCAGACATGACGAAGGCCGCCGGCATCAACCTCAACCTCTGGATGGGCCTGGGCATGCTGGGGCTCGGCGGGTTCTTCCTCGCCTGGTGGCGAATCCGTCCGCTCCACCGCGAGCCGCCGAAATCTGACTGACATCGGGTCAGCCCAGGGCCCGACGCCGGACCGCGTCTGTTGGCCGAGCAGGTCGCGCACACCCTTGAACAGCCGCCGCCGGCTCTCCTTGGCTCACGCCAGCGTCGGGTTGGGTGAGCGGTCCGGGCGCTAGGCCTGATGGGTGAAGAGGGACCGGTGGTCCTGGATGAAGGTCGCCAGGGAGCGGGGCGCCCGGCCGAGCACCTGCTGGACGGTGGGCGAGACCGCCGAGGCCTGGCCGGCGCGGAAGATCGCAAACAGCGCGATGATGTCGTCGACCTGACCGGCCGGAAGCCCGAACCCCAGCATGTTGTCCCGGGTGACCTCGGGTGGCACATCGACATACCGGACCTCGTGGCCGAGCTCGGTGGTCAGGGTGGCCGCGATGTCGGTGTAGGTCACGGCCGCGCCACCGGTCAGCACCAGCGCCTCGCCGAGATGGCGCTCGCTCGTGAGCACTGTTGCGGCCACGTCGGCGATGTCGCGGGCGTCGATCATCGACACGGCACCGTCCCCGGCCGAGGCGTAGAGGGCACCCGTCTTGATGGTCTCCGCACTGCCGGACAGGTTCTGCATGAAGGCATTCGGCGCCAGGATGGTATGGCTCAGCGGCGAGGCCAGCAGGTACTCGTCGAGGGCGAAGTGCCCACGCCCATAGCTCGTGCTGCTGTCGGGGGCGGCGCCGGCCACCGAGAGCCGCACCAGTTGGCTTACGCCCTCGGAGGCAGCGGCGTCGATCACCGACTTCTGGAGGTCGACGAACCCCTCCAGAGACGGTGAGTTGAGGAAGACGGCGTCGACCCCCTTGAGCGCGACAGAGACCGACGAGGGATCGGTCAGGTCGCCGCGCACGATGTCTGCCCGGCTCCCGAACGCGGCCTGGGCCCTGTCCGTGTCACGTACCAGAACGCGGACCGAGCTGCCTCTGCTGAGGATCGAGGGGACCAGCTGGGAGCCGATGGTGCCGTTGGCACTGGTGACAAGAATCATGGGACGAACCTCCGACTTCGGATCAGGAGGGAGCGGGGAGCAAGCGTCCAGCAGGGGGGACCACCACCTATCTGCCCGACGCTAGCCCCCGGATCTGGATGCTGCAAGCAGTCCGCGGGCGGCTTGCCAGAAGGCCACCAGATCGCCCACGCTGCCGAGCTGCTGATAGCTGCGGATCGCTCCGAACGGCGCGTTCCAGAAGTCCGAGCCATCGTGGTCGGCGCTGCTGACGTACGCGTAGGGCAGCTGGTGGAAGGAATCACCGGGTGAGGCGCCGTAGGAGACGTCGTCCAGCAGGATGGCCACGTCGAAGTGCTCAGGCCACAGGATGGGTGTCTGCCGGGGCGCCAGCACCCGCAGCGCCGCGTCAGCCATCACATACCAGTCCTGGAGGAGCCGGGCGGTGTCCGCGTCGAGCGAGGTGTCGTCGACCAGGCTGGCGCCGCTGCCGTCGGGGTAGCCGTCCGGAGGGGCGCCGAAGTCGACGTCCAGCGCGGTGGCCATCCGGGCGAACGTGCCGCCTACCGGCACCCGCCTGCTCTCGTCCACGACGATCTCGGTGCCCTCCAGCCTCAGCGCCGGCGAGCCGGTCGTGGCAAAGCCGCCAGGGGTCACCCGCAGGGTGAACCTGCCGCCGGCGCGTCGCTGAGGTCCGGCCATCAGACACTCGCCGATGCCGTGCATCCTGCTGCGGGTGGTTGCCAGCCCAGCAGGGTCAGGTGGGCCGGATACCGGCGGGGTGAGCTGCATTCTGGATCTGGTCCTTCCTGATGTCATCGCCCGGTCATTGCCCGCTCGTTTCGGTGAGGTCATCGGGCGAACATGGTTGTCAGGGGATGCGGGTCCTGATCCACTGGTCAGGTGAACCTGTGGGCAACAGAACCTGTGGGCAACAGAACCTGTGGGCAACAACGGTGCTACCAAGAACCTGGGGTGTGAGATGACTGCAGTAGCCGAGCCTTGCGCAACGAGACGCAGGCCGCAATGGTTCGTCCCGGGCCAGCGGCAGGAAATGTCATGACGGCCTCGACCTGGCATCGCTTCGAGGACGCCGACATTCCCGACGATGGCCGGGTCCGGGCGGCGGTCGTCGACGGCCGGCCGGTCGCCCTGTCGCGCTGTGGCGGGCGGCTAGGTGCCCTGGAGAACCTCTGCCCGCACCAGGGCGGGCCGCTCGGCGAGGGGTCCATCGAGAAGGGGCTGCTGCGCTGCCCGTGGCACGGCTACGACTACGACCCGCTGACGGGGGTCCCGCCGGGGGACTTCGCCGACGCCGTCCCGGCCTTCCTTGTCCAGGAACGCGAGGACGGCGCGTACGTCCTGCTACCGGACCTGCCCGAGCATGTCCGCTCGGTCGGGGACGTCGTCGTCGAGACCCTCGTCGCCTGGGGTGTCACCCAGGTCTTCGGCATGGTCGGGCACTCGAACCTGGGAGTGGCCGAGGCGATGAGGCGCGCGGAGGAGCGCGGTGAGCTGCGCTACATCGGCATCCGGCACGAGGGCGCTGCGGCGTTCGCGGCGAGCGGCTATGCGAAGCTCACCGGTCGCCCCGCGGCCTGCCTGGCCATCGCCGGCCCGGGCTCGACGAACCTGCTGACCGGCCTGTATGACGCCAAGGTCGACGGCGCGCCGGTGATCGCCATCTCCGGCCAGGTGCCGAGCTCGGTGCTGGGCCGGGGGGCGTTCCAGGACCTGGATCTCAATGCCGCCTTCGGCAACGTCGCGATCTCGACCTCGACGCTGCAGGCGGGAAGCAACCACGCCGAGCTGGTGGCCAGCGCGGTGAAGCACGCCATCGACGGCAGGGGAGTGGCTCACCTCGTGTTTCCCGACGAGGTGCAGGTTCAGCCGAGCGAGGCCAGAGCGGTGGGGCCGCAGGGACGGCTCGCCGACCGGCATACGCCGCCGTCTTCGTTGGCCATCGAGGCGGCGGCGAGCCTGCTGCGGGCTGCGGAGCGCCCGGTGATCGTGGCCGGCGACGGGGCTCGGTCGGCGATACCCGAGCTGGTCTGGCTGGCCGGCCGGCTCGGCGCCCCCATCCTGACCACGTTCAAGGCCAAGGGACTAGTCCCGGACGACCACCCGCTGGCCGCCGGGGTCCTGGGTCGCAGCGGGACCCCGGTCGCCAGCTGGCTGATGAACGAGTCGGACCTGGTGCTGGTGGTCGGGGCCTCGTTCTCGAACCACACCGGCATCGCCACCTACAAGGCGCTGGTGAGCATCGACAACACCCCCTCAACCATCGGCCGCTTCAACCCGGTCAACGTCTCCGTGCTTGCCGACGCCCGGCTCGCCCTGGCGGCGCTGGACACGGCGATCGGCCCGGACCCGCAGGCCCGCGACCAGCGACCGGACGTCGCGGACCGCCAGCAGCTGTGGCGGGCCGAGAAGGCGCGACGGGCGCTGGACGACCGCGGCAAGGGCCTGCCGGCTGCGGCCGTCTTCGACGTGCTGTCCCGGCTTGCCCCGGCTGAGGCGGTCTTCACCGTGGATGTCGGCAACCACGCCTACTCGTTCGGGCGCTACCTGGAGTCCAAGGGGCAGCCGGTGCTGATGTCCGGCTACCTCGGCTCCATCGGCTTCGGCTACCCGGCAGCCATCGGCGCGTGGACCGCGGACCCGTCACGGCCGGTCATCGCGGTCACCGGAGACGGCGGGTTCGGCCAGTATCTGGCTGAGCTGACCACTGCGGTGAAATACGGCATACCGGTCAAGCACGTGCTGCTGGACAACGGCTCGCTCGGCAAGATCGGCAAGGAGCAGCGGGCCGGCCAGTTCCCGCAGTGGCAGGTCTCATTGAGGAACCCCGACTTCGCCGCGTATGCCGTGCTGTGCGGCGCGCAGGGCGAGACCGTCCACACGCGTGAAGAGCTCGAGCCAGCGATGGCCCGCATGCTCTCTGCGAGCGGACCCTTCCTGCTGCACATAGTCCAGGACGGGGAGCTGGTCTGAACGCCGCCGGCAGCGGCCCGCTCTGCGCGCCGCACTAGGCTCGAAGCATGGGCTGGCTGGACATACTGGGGTGGGCCGGGTCGGGGCTGCTGATCTACTCGCTGATGCAGGCCAGGGTGCTGCGCTTCCGTCTGCTGAACCTGGTGGCCTGCGTGGTCCTGGTGGTCTTCAACGGCGTGCTCGGAATCTGGCCGATGGTCGCGATGAACGTGGCCCTGTCCGGGATCAACCTGTGGTTCATCCGCAAGCTGCTTGCCGACCGGCACTCCGAGCAGGCGTTCGTGGTGCTCGAGGTGGGGCCCGTTGATGAGTACCTCCGGCACATCCTCCGGGTTCATGCCGATGACATCGACCGTTTCCAGCCCGGATTCGCCTGGAGCCCGGCGGTTTCCGGCCACACGGCATACCTCGTGCTGCGTGGCGACGAGACCGTCGGAGTGGTCCTGGTCCGTGATGCCGGCGACGGGATCGCCCAGGTCGAGCTCGACTACGTGACGCCGCGCTTTCGTGACTTCTCGCCGGGTGAGTTCGTCTTCCGGCGCAGCGGGCTGTTCCGCGACCACGGCTTCCGCAGAGTGGTCACGCCGGCCGGGATGGTCGCGCCCTACTACGACCGGCTCGGGATGCGCCGGGACGGGGAGTGCTACGTCCTTGACCTCAGCTGACCTGCGGCTGACCTGCGGCTGACCTGCGGCTGACCTGCGGCTGACCTGCGGCTGATCCCGGCTGATCCCGGCTGACCTCGGCGACCTCGGCTGACCTGCGGCTGGACGGAGGCAGGGTGTCTCATTCCACATCTGGGGTGGATCCGACATAGCGTACGAGGGCGTACCCCGGTGCCGTGAACGTGACCGTGGTCGTCACCGGTCATTCTCAGCTGAAGGAAGTACGGCCATGGGCGCTCGGATGCAGGGGAACACGTCGACCACCTCCCACCTCCCACTTCCAGACTCCCTCCTGGATCGTGTCCTCGGAGGAGAACGGTGACGTCGCGAGCGCCAGCCCCCGGCCCCTGCCGTGTCCCGCCCCGATCACCTGCCAGCCGTGGTGCGAGGCCAAGGACGGCCACCCCAACCAGCGCCTGCGCGAGGACCAGTGCTGCTTCGGTCGCCAGCACCGGGTTCCCCTGCTGAACGAGCCGATGGAGCTGATCGGCGATGGGAGCACGGAGCAGCAGTACCTCAACACGTACCTGATGCGGCTGGCCGACGACCCTGAGCCCCGGGTCTTCATCGGGTACAACGAGGCGCCGGGCAGACCGGCCAGCGTGCAGGAGGCCCGGCGGTTCGCCCGGGCGATCCTCGCCCTCGTCGACGGGCTCGATGCCTGACGGTCGACTCCGGTCGGCTCAGCGCTGTCCTTGCCTGCTCTGCCTCCCTGGCTCTTTCGTCTCCCCGCCGGGTCTGAGGCTCGTGTCCTCGTCTCCCGGGCAGGGGACTCCTGCTGGTTTGGCGGCGGGATACCGGGACAGCGGTCAGGAGCAAATGTCTGGTTTGTGTAATTGATCCCCATGTCATTTGCCAGTAGGGTCCCCATTGAGCATGTGGCGCTTGAGCGGTGACGACGATGGTGATGTTTCGGTCCCGCGCTGCGGTGAGCTGCCGACCGGCGGCGCAGACCGAGGGGTGCCCCATTTGTATCACCAGGCGTTGTTCCTCAAGACCCTGTCACGGTTCGCCGTTGAGCTTCCGGCGCGATATGACCTGGAGGCGGTGCTGGGCGAGCTCACCGAGAGCGTGACCGAGGTCCTGGGCCTGTCTGGCAGCGGGGTCACCATGGCCGAGGACGGACGTCTGCGTTTCGTCACTGCGGTGAGCCAGGCCTCCGGTGAGCTGGAGCGCATGCAGGAGGAGCTGCAGGCAGGTCCGTGCCGGGACGCCTACGAGACTGGTCGGGTGGTCCGGGTGACCGACGTCCGCAAGGAGTCCGACCGCTGGCGGGAGTTTGCGGCCGCTGCCACCCGGCTGGGCGTGGCCGGCGTCGCCGGGATCCCGATGCGCCTGGCGGACGAGATCATCGGCGCCCTCAACCTCTACTCTCCTCAGCCGCGGGAGTGGACCGACGGCGACATCGCGGTGGCCGCAGTGCTCGCTGACGTGGCAACCAGCTATGTGGTCAACGCCTCCAAGCTGCGCCAGCAGGAACAGCTCAGCGAGCAGCTGCAGGAGGCGCTGGAGTCACGGGTCGTCATCGAGCAGGCCAAGGGCATCACGGCGTACAAACACGCGGTCTCCATCGATCAGGCATACCAGCTGATGCGCCGGCACGCCCGCAACAACAACGCCAGTCTGCGTGTGGTCGCCGAGGCGATTGTCGCTGTGGGGCTTAGGGTTTGAGCCCTGGCGGCCCTGCGACCCGACCGCCGGGCCGGCACCCTCCTGGGTGTAACGTCTTGGTCACAGCGTCCCCCCAGACCTTGGTGGCGCTGGCTCAAACTCGTGCTACTCCCGAACCTCGGTGGCCCGTGTCCTTCATGTAGGACCACCGAATCGAGTTCGCCATGGTTCAGCAGCCGAGCAATCCGAATGACCTCCCTGCAGACTTCGACCACCACATCGTCATGTTCCCGACCCGGTCGGCATCCGGCGTCCCCAACGCCACCGGCGCCCCCAGCGCCACACCGTCGAGGTCTGCGGTCCGCCCGGCCACCGGGTCCCGGGTGCGGGTCAGGACGCGCGCGATCCGCGAGGTGGCCGTCCTCGAGGTTGCCTGTCGGCTCAGCGACGTCGTGGAGGAGCTGGACCGGGCCATCCAGCTGGCGTTGTCGGAGGCACCGCGCGGGGTGGTCTGCGACCTGTCGGCTGTGCTCGAGGGCGTCGACCCGATCGCGGTCGAGGTGCTGGCAACGGCCGGGCGCCACGTGCGTGACTGGCCCGGGATCCCGGTCGCCGTGGCCTCACCGGACCCGAAGGTCCGCGAGGCGCTGCGCGCCCACCCCCTGGGGGAGTATCTGATCGTTACCGCCTCCCTGTTCTCCGCCATCTCCGCGGTGCTGGGAACTCCCGCCCTCAGTGTCGAGCGGCTGAGTCTCGCGCCGCACCCGACGGCTCCGCGCGCCTCCCGCGAGTTCGTTACCCGGACCCTGCTGGGCTGGCGGCTGGGCAGGGTGATCCCCTTCGCCAGCCTGGTGGTCAGCGAGCTCGTGTCCAGTTCCTCCATGGGTGCCGGCACCGAAATGGACCTGTCTCTCGTCTGGGACCGGCGGGCCATCCGGCTGACCGTGGGAGACCACGGTCCGGCCCTGCCCGGTCGGCCGCAACCCTCCGCCCTGGACCTGTGCGGTCGTAACCTCACCGTCGTGGCGGGCCTGTCGCGGGCATTCGGCGTGCTGCCCACCACCGACGGCGGCAAGGTGGTCTGGGCCGTGCTGGACGCCCCCCGCTCGCGGGCGTCGAGCAAACCCCGTCGATCGGCCAGGGAGCGTCAGGAGGCCCTGATCCTGGACGATGCCAATCGTCTGGCCAAGCTGCCCTTCGACGCCCGCTGAGCGCACCCGGGGGGCACGTCTCCGGGCTCGTTCGGGCCGCGGCTCCCTCCTTCCATCCCTGCCTCCCGGCCTGGTCCTCGTCTCAGACCGCGGTGGCGGGCTGCTCTGCGTAGTAACGTGCCGAAGGTGAAGAAACAGGTATATGAGACAGAGCTTCTCCGGCTGCAGGCCGAGCTCGTTGTCCTGCAGGAGTGGGTGCGGGCCGAGGGCAAACGGGTCGTCGTGATCTTCGAGGGCCGGGATGCCGCCGGCAAGGGCAGCACGGTCAAGCGGGTCACCCAGTACCTCAACCCCCGGGTGGCTCGGATCGCCGCGTTGCCCGTGCCCACCGAGCGCGAGCGCACGCAGTGGTACTTCCAGCGGTACGTCGAGCACCTGCCGGCCGCCGGCGAGATCGTCCTGTTCGACCGCAGCTGGTACAACCGCGGCGGGGTCGAGTGGGTGATGGATCTGTGCACCGCCGAGGAGCACCACAGATTCCTGAAGCAGTGCCCCATCTTCGAGCGGTTGCTGATCGAGGACGGCATCATCCTGCGCAAGTACTGGTTCTCGGTCAGTGACGGCGAGCAGGAGAACCGGTTCCGGTCCCGGGTGGGCGACCCGATGCGGCAGTGGAAGCTGTCCCCGATGGACCTCGAGTCGATCACCCGCTGGGAGGACTACTCGCGGGCCAAGGACGAGATGTTCGTGCACACCGACACCACCGAGTCGCCCTGGCTCGTGGTCGAGAGCGACGACAAGAAGCGCGCCCGGATCAACATGATCGCCCACCTGCTCTCGAGCATCCCCTACCAGAAGGTGGCCAAGCCCAAGCTGCACCTGCCGAAGCGGCCCGCGACGACTGGCTACGTGCGCACCCCGCGCAGCCTGCAGACCGAGGTGCCCGACCACACGGCCACGCTTGACTGAGCCCGGGGCGTCCGGCAACACCGACTGGACCTGGCGCCGCGAGACCCCGTTAGGTCGCTTCCTGCGGACCGAGAGCGGCAGCGCCGCGGTGCTCCTGGCGGCCACCGTTGCCGCGCTGGTCTGGGCGAACGTCGCGAACGCCTCGTACCAGACGGTATGGCACACGGTGCTGTCGGTTCAGGTCGGTGGTGCGGGCGTGGCGATGGACCTGGTCGACTGGGTGAACAGCGCCCTGATGACCTTCTTCTTCTTCGTGGTGGGACTTGAGGCACGCCGCGAGTTCGACATGGGCGAGCTGCGCGAGCGGCGCCGGATGGTCCTGCCGGTCACCGCCGGGATCGCCGGGATGAGCGTGGCGGTCCTGGTCTTCCTGCTGGTCAACGCGGGCCGGCCGTCGGCTCTTGGCTGGGGCGTGGCCATGTCGACCGACACCGCCTTCGCCCTGGGGGTGCTCGCCCTGATCGGCCCGCGCTACCCGGAGCGGTTGCGAGCCTTCCTGCTCACGGTGGTGGTCGTCGACGACATCGTCGCGCTGCTGGTGATCGCGACCGTGTACACCAGCGACCTGCGGGTGGGGCCGCTGCTGGTGGCCATCGTCCTGTTCGCCGCAATCCTGGTGCTGCTCCGGCTGCACGTCCGGCGCGGTCTGGTCTACCTCGCCGTCGGCATCGCCACCTGGGTCGCCATGCACAAGTCCGGGGTCGACCCGGTCGTCGTCGGGCTGGCCATGGGACTGCTGACCTACGCCAGGCCGTCCGGGCGCGAGGACCTCGAACGGGCCTCTGACCGGTTCCGTGACTTCCGCGAGCAGCCCACCCCCGAGCTCGCCCGTTCCGCCAGAACCAGCCTGCAGCAGGCCGTCTCACCCAACGAACGGCTCCAGGACGCCTTCCACCCGTGGACCAGCTACGTCATCGTGCCGCTGTTCGCGCTGGCCAATGCCGGCATCTCGGTTCGCGCTGACTTCCTGGCCAGCGCTTACCGCTCGCCGATCACGCTCGGCATCATCGGGGCTTTCGTGCTCGGCAAACCGGTCGGCATCCTGGCCGGGTCCTGGCTGGTCAGCCGGCTCAGCGGCGGGCGGCTGCGACCGCCGGTGGGCTGGGCCGCGGTCGCCGGCGGGGGCACCATCGCCGGTATCGGCTTCACCGTGAGCCTGCTCATTGCCACGCTGGCGTTCAGCGGCCGCGACCTCGAGGAGGCCAAGCTCGGCATCCTGACCGCAGCCCTGGGCGCGGCCGGGCTGACCTGGCTGCTCTTCCGGATCACCGCGGCACTCCCGCTGATCCTGCGGGCCCGGGTCCTGCTCGGCACGGCAGAGTCCATCGTCGACCTGGCCGACCCGGTGCATCCTGACCGCGACCACATCCGCGGACCGGGGGACGCACCGGTCACCCTGGTCGAGTACGCGGATTTCGAGTGCCCCTACTGCGGCCAGGCCGAGCCGGTCGTCCGTGAGCTGCTGGCCGACTTCGGCGACATCCGGTATGTCTGGCGGCACCTGCCGCTGCGGGACGTGCACCCGCACGCCCAGCTGGCGGCAGAGGCCGCAGAGGCGGCCGCCCGCCAGGGGGCGTTCTGGGACATGCACGACCTCTTGCTCGGCCATCAGGGAGCGTTGCTCGCCACGGATCTGAACGCCTACGCCGAACGGCTCGGTCTCGACGTCCCGCGGTTCACCGCCGACCTGCGCCGGCACGCCGGCGCGGACCGGGTCGCCCAGGACGTGGACAGTGCCGACCTCAGCGGGGTATCGGGCACCCCGACCTTCTTCCTCAACGGCCGCCGGCACCATGGTGCCTACGACATCGAGACCCTGTCCGACGCGGTCCGGCTGGCGCGAGCCTCGGCGGCGATCACCCCCTGAGCCGGCTGTCGGCCGGGGCCGCACTTGCGGCCGGCCGTGGCTGGGGCACCCCGCGGCCCTGCGGGGGACCCTGGGCAGTCGGGCGGCACTGTCAACTCGCTTGGGGCGAACTAAGGTTCGAGGTACGTGTGCCAACTCAGGAGGACCTTGTGACTGTTCAGTGGACTACGGCCGACATCCCGGATCAGGGCGGTCGCGTGGCCGTGGTGACCGGCGCGAACTCTGGCCTTGGCTACTACCAGACGCTGGCGCTGGCCGGCGCCGGGGCTGAGGTCGTGCTGGCCTGTCGCAACGCGGGCAAGGCCGAGGCGGCGATGGCCTCGATCCGGGCCTCGCTTCCCGGCGCCAGGCTGAGCTTCATCCGCCTGGACCTGGCTGACCTCAGCTCGGTGGCCGCCTTTGTCGCCGGCTTCACCGGCGCCCACGACCGGCTCGACCTGCTGATCAACAACGCCGGCCTGATGGCTGTGGCGCGGTCCCGGACGGTGGACGGGTTCGAGACCCAGATCGGGGTCAACCACCTGGGCCACTTCGCGCTGACCACCCAGCTGCTGCCGCTGATCACCTCGACCCCCGGTGCCCGGGTGGCGTCGATGTCGAGCCTGGCCCATCGTGGAGGGCGCCTGGCCCTGGACGACCTGATGTTCGAGCGGCGCGGTTACGGCCGCTGGGCGGCGTACTGCCAGAGCAAGCTCGCCAACCTGCTGTTCATCGCCGAGCTGCAGCGGCGCCTCGTCGAAGCCGGGTCGGGAGCGATCGCCGTGGCCGCCCACCCGGGGATGGCACAGTCGAATCTCGGCTCTGAGTACGCCCTCACGAACTGGATCATGCGCCTCAGCGCTCCCTTCGGCAGGGGGTCGACTGCCGCCAGGGCGCTGCCGCTCCTACGCGCCGCTACCGACCCGGCCGTCCTGGGCGGCCAGTTCTACGGACCGAGGTGGGGCATCATCGGGCCGCCCGTGCTGGAGGTCCCCAGCCAGCAGGCCCGGGACGGCGCCACCGCTCGCGCTCTGTGGGATGTGTCAGCCGAGCTGACCGACCCGGCGCTGCGTCACCCCTGAGCCCAGCCGGCAGTCGCCTGCCGGATTCGCTCAGACCGAGCCCACCGGAACCTTGCTCCCGGGCCGCTCGCCAGCAGGTGCGTCCGGCTCGAGAGTGCTCTCCTCCACCGGTGGTGGCGAGGACGTGCGGTTCATCCCCGCCATGATCATGCCGATGAACGACGTCCGCCCCTGCTGCTTGGAGCGAACGTCGAAGGCGACGGCCAGCAGCAGGACCATGCCCTTGATGATCATGATGAAGTTCGAGTCGACGCTCAGGTTGGCAAGCCCCAGGTTGAGCACACCCATCACCAGGCCACCGACCATCGAGCCGGACACGGTGCCGATGCCACCGGCCACGGCCGCTCCGCCGATGAACACCGCGGCGATGGCGTCAAGCTCGAAGCCGACACCGTCCTTGGGGTTGGCCGCGTTCAGGTAGGCCGTGAAAACCATGCCGGCGACCCCGGACAGCAGCCCCATGTTGACCATGACCATGAAGTCGATCCGCTTGGTGTTCACCCCGGAGAGCCCGGCGGCCAGGGAGTTGCCGCCCACGGAGTAGATGTGACGTCCGAAGACGGTCTTGCGGGTGACGAAGGTGTAGATGGCGACCAGGAATCCGAGGATGAGGCCAACCACCGGAATGCCCTTGTAGGAGGCGAGCAGCAGACCGAACGACATCACGCCGGTGCCGAGCACGACCAGCTTGATGATGCTCAGGGACAGCGGGGGCACATCCATCGCGTGCTTGCGCAGGGCAGCCCGCTTGCGCATCTCCAGCACCACCAGGAGAACCACCAGCAGGATTGCCAGCAACAGCGTCGGGTTGTGATAACCGGTGCTCGGGCCCATCTCGGGGATGAAGCCGTTGGCGATGACCTGAAACCCGTCCGGCACCCCGACGCTGGACGCGTTCAGCATCATCAGGTCGAGCCCGCGGAAGAGCAGCATGCCCGCCAGGGTGACGATGAAGGCCGGGATGCCCACATAGGCCACCCAGAAGCCCTGCCAGGCCCCCACGATGATGCCGACGAGCAGGCCGAGCAGGATCGCCAGCGGCCAGGGGATGTCAAAACGCTGCATCGAGATGGCCACCGTGGCTCCCACGAAGGCAGCGACCGAGCCGACCGACAGGTCGATGTGCCCGGCGATGATCACCATCACCATGCCGATGGCCAGGATGAGGACGTAGCCGTTCTGGACCAGCAGGCTGGTCACGTTGCGCGGCTGGAGGAAGAGCCCGTCGGTCAGCACCTGGAAGAGCGCGACGAGCAGCAGCAGGGCCATGATCATGCCGTACTGCCGGACGTTGCCGCCCATGGCCTGTCGTGCCCGGCTGACGAATGAGGTCGGGTCGTCCGTCTCGAGGGTCTGCTGGCTCACTGCTGGACCATCTTTCTCTGGATCTTGCCTTGGGTCATGTATCGCATGAGGGTCTCCTGGTCGGCCTGGTCACGCGGGACCTCCGCGGTGATCACGCCCTCGCTGAGGGTGTAGATGCGGTCGCACATGCCGAGCAGCTCGGGCAGCTCGGAGGAGATCATCAGCACCCCGCGGCCGGTGTCGGCCAGGCGGTTGATGATCTCGTAGATCTCGTACTTGGCGCCCACGTCGATGCCGCGGGTCGGCTCGTCAAGCATCAGCAGGTCCGGTCCGGTGAACATCCACTTGCCCAGGACGACCTTCTGCTGGTTGCCGCCGGAGAGGGTGGAGACGCCCACGTTGACGCTCGGCGTCTTGATGTTCATGTCCCTGCGGTACTTGTTGGCCGCAACGATCTCGAGGTTGTCGTCGACCGCGCCGTGGTGCCGCAGCTTCTTCAGCGCTGCCGAGGTGATCGACGCCTTGACGGAGTCGTGCAGGTTCAGGCCGAGGGACTTGCGGTCCTCGGTGACGTAGGCCAGTCCGGCCTCGATCGCCTGGGACACGCTCTTGAGATGCAGGGACTTGCCGTCCTTGAACAGCTCGCCGGAGACCTTGTGGCCGTAGGACTGCCCGAAGATGCTGCGGGCCAGCTCGGTGCGCCCGGCGCCCATCAGCCCGGCAAGCCCCACGATCTCGCCGCGGCGGATATTCAGGCTTGCCCCCTGGACGACGTAGCGGCTGTTGTCGTCCGGGTGCAGGACGCTCCAGTCCCTGATCTCCAGGAGCATCTCGCCGATCGTCGGGACGTGCGGCGGATACCGGTGGTTCAGGTCGCGCCCGACCATGCCCTTGATGATCCGGTCCTCGTTGATGCCGTCGGCCTTGACATTGAGCGTCTCGATCGTGTGGCCGTCACGGATGATCGTGATGGAGTCGGAGATCCTCTCGATCTCGTTGAGCTTGTGCGAGATCATGATCGAGGTGATGCCCTTGTGGCGTAGCCCGTCCAGCAGGTTCAGCAGGTGAGTTGAGTCGGCGTCGTTCAGGGCGGCAGTGGGCTCGTCCAGGATCAGCAGCTTGACGCTCTTGGCGAGGGCCTTGGCGATCTCGACCAGCTGCTGCTTGCCGATGCCGATGTTCTTGATCTTGGTGTCCGGGTTCTCCGACAGGCCGACCCGCGCGAGCAGCTCCTTGGCGGTGGCCGTGGCCTCATACCAGTTGATGATCCCGTGCCGGGCAACCTCGTTGCCCTGGAACAGGTTCTCGGTGATGCTCAGCTCGGGGATCAGCGCCAGCTCCTGATGGATGATGACGATGCCCGCGGCCTCACTCTCGCGGATGCCCCTGAACTCGCAGAGCTGATCCTCGAAGTAGATCTGGCCCTGGTAGGTGCCGACCGGGTGGATCCCGGACAGGACCTTCATCAGGGTCGACTTGCCCGCCCCGTTCTCACCGCAGATCGCGTGGATCTCACCCCGTCTGACGGTCAGGTTGACGTCCGCCAGCGCCTTGACGCCAGGGAACTCCTTGGTGATCCCCCTCATGGAGAGAATCATGTTGGCCATATGTCCACACCCTCGGGCAAGAGACGAGAAGGAAACTGCGTTGACGTTGACGTGAGTGATGCTGAGCCGTAAGTACCTGCAATGCCTTCGTGAGCTGGCCGGTGCGTGGCCCGGTGCGGCAGTCTGCCGGCACCGGAGCCACCCACCAGCCGTCGTGCGGTGAAGGGGGTGAGCGGTCAGCCCATCTCAGCCACGGTGTAGTACTTCGCGTCGCCCAGGATCTGCTTGACGTTGGACTTGTCGATCGCGATGGGCTGGAGCAGCATCGTCGGGACGACCTTGATGCCGTTGTTGTAGGAGGTCGTGTCGTTGGTCGTGACCGCCTTCTTCTCGGCGATCTGCTTGATCATGGTGACCGTGGCCTCGGCGAGCTTGCTGGTGTCCTTGAACACCGAGGAGTACTGCTCGCCGGCCAGGATGGACTTGACCGACTCGATCTCGGCGTCCTGACCGGTGATCACCGGCAGCTTCTTGGCGCCACTGCCGTAGCCGTTGCCCTTGAGCGCGGCGATGATGCCTCGCGACAGACCGTCATACGGGGCGAGGACGCCCTGGACGTCGCTGCTGGAGTAGGACTTGGTGAGGATGTTCTCCATCCGCATCTTGGCGACCGCGGCGTCCCAGCGCAGGGTGGCCACCGTCTTGAAGTCCGTCTCGCCCGACTTGATCACGATCTGCTTGGAGTCGATCAGCGGCTGAAGGACCTTCATCGCGCCGTTGAAGAAGAAGGTGGCGTTGTTGTCGTCGGGGGAGCCGGCGAACAGCTCGACGTTCCAGGGGGCAGCCTTGCCGCTGGCCTTCAGGCCGTCGACCAGGGACTGGGCCTGAAGCTGGCCGACCTTGAGGTTGTCGAAGGTCGTGTAGTAGTCGACGGCGTTCGTGCTGCGCAGCAGGCGGTCATAGGCGATGACCGGGATGCCGGCCTCTTTCGCCTGCTTCAGCGCGCCGGCCAGGGCGGTGCCGTCGATCGAGGCCACCACCAGGACCTGGTTCTTCTTGGTGACCATGTCGTTGACCTGGGTGACCTGGGTCGGGATGTCGTCGTTGGCGTAGACGAGGTTGACCTTGTAGCCGGCCGCCTCGAGCTGGGTCTTCATCGCGGTGCCGTCCTTGATCCAGCGCTGCGAGGTCTTGGTGGGCATGGCGACGCCGATGGTGCCCTTGGTGCCACTGGCGATATCGCCCTTGGTCGTGGTGTCGGCCGACCGGCCGCAGCTGGTCATGGTCAGCGCCAGAGCGCCGGTCGCCACGATGGCGAGGATCTTACGCACAGTTCTCTCCTGTTGTGAGGGGTGACTTGGTGGGGTGGTGTTGAGCTGGTTCAGAGGCCCTGGGCCAGGCGGTAGTACGCCTGGTTCCAGCGAAGCTCCTGGAGGAAACGGCGCGGACGGGTGTCCGCGTCGATCATGACGAGCTCGGTCCGGGTCATCTCGGAGAAGTCCCAGAGATGCTCGGAGCTCAGGGCGTTCGACAGCACCGTGTGGTGCGGGCCGCCGGCGGTCAGCCAGGCCTCGGTCGAGGTGCGCAGGCTGGGGGCAGGCTTCCACACGGCGCGGGCGACGGGCAGGTTCGGCAGCGGATGGTCGGGCTGGACCACCTCGATCTCGTTGGCCACCAGCCGGAAACGGTCGCCCAGGTCGGCGATGCCCAGGATGACCGCGTCACCCGGGGTGGCGTCAAAGACCAGACGAACCGGGTCGCTGCGGCCGCCGATGCCCAGCGGATGGATCTCCAGGGTCGGCTTCGCCACCGCGATCGAGGGGCACACCTCGAGCATGTGCGCGCCCAGGATCCGCTCCTGACCGGGCACCAGGTGGTAGGTGTAGTCCTCCATGAACGAGGTGCCCCCGGGCAGGCCGGCGGCCATCACCTTCAGGGTCCTCAGCATCACCGACGTCTTCCAGTCGCCCTCGGCGCCGAAGCCGTACCCGTCGGCCATCAGGCGCTGAACGGCCAGGCCGGGCAGCTGGCGGAGCCCGCCCAGGTCCTCGAAGTTCGTGGTGAAGGCGGTGAACCCGCCCTCGGACAGGAACAAGCGCAGGCCCAGCTCGATCCGGGCGCCGTACCTCAGTGACTCGTGCCGGTCGCCATCGGAGCCGAGCTCGGCCGAGACGTCGTACAGGTCCTCGTACTGCGCGACGAGGGCATCGATGCCCTCTTCGGACACGGCGTCCACGGACTCGACCAGGTCGTTGATCCCGTAGGTGTTGACCGAGACACCGAACCGCAGCTCGGCCTCGATCTTGTCGCCCTCGGTCACCGCGACGTTGCGCATGTTGTCGCCGAACCTGGCCAGCTTCATCGTGCGCAGGGCGCTGGTGGCGGCGGCGGCGCGGCCCCAGGTCCCGACCCGCTCGGTGACGTTCGGGTCGCTGACGTGACCGGTGACGGTCTTGCGAACGACTCCGATGCGGGTCTGGATGTAGCCGAACTCCCGGTCCCCGTGGGCCGCCTGGTTGAGGTTCATGAAGTCCATGTCGATCTCGCCCCACGGGAGCTCGACGTTGGCCTGGGTGTGCAGGTGCAGCAAGGGCTTGCGCAGCACGTCGAGCCCCGAGATCCACATCTTGGCCGGAGAGAAGGTGTGCATCCAGGCGATGATCCCGATGCAGGCGTCGTCAGCGTTGGCGTCCAGGGCAAGGCGCCGGATCGCGGCGGCGTCGGTGAGCACCGGCTTCCAGACGACCCGGGAGGCGATGGCCCCGGCGTCGTCGAGCTGCTCGGCGATCTCGCGGGAGTGCGCCTCGACCTGCTTGATCACGTCCTGGCCGTACAGCCCCTGGCTGCCGGTCACGAACCAGATCTCTGCGGTATCCAGTGCGGGTCCGACGGTCATGAGGCTGCTCCCTGGTTTTGTCCGTACACGTTCTGGTATCGGGCGTAGAGGCTGTCGATGTCATTGGTGGCAAGCGGTTTCGGGGTACCGGACTGGGAGGCGAGGTGGACGGTCCGGGCGACTTCTTCGACCATCACCGCCGCCTTGACCGCGGCCTTTGCGTCCTTGCCGATGGTGAACGGGCCGTGCCCGGCCATCAGCACGGCGGGGGAGCGGCTGCCCTTGAGGGTGTCCACGATCCCGCGGCCGATCGAGTCGTCCCCGATCAGCGCGAACGGCCCGATCGGCACCTCGCCGCCGAACTCGTCAGCCATCATGGTCAGCACGCACGGGATCGGCTCGCCGATGGCGGCCCACGCCGTGGCGTACGTCGAGTGGGTGTGCACGACCCCGCCGACCTCGGGCAGGTGCCGGTAGACGTAGGCATGCGCTGCAGTGTCCGAAGACGGCGCGTGCTGGCCCTCGACCAGCACCCCGAACAGGTCGGTGACCACCATGTTGGCCGCGGTCAGCTCGTCGTAGGCAACACCCGAGGGCTTGATCACCATGAGGTCGTGGCCGGGCACCCGCGCTGAGACGTTTCCCGCGGTCCAGACGACCAGCTCGTACCGGGTGAGCTCGCGATGCAGGTCGGCGACGGTCTGGCGCAGCTCGTCGACGGCCTTCCGGGCCCCGGCAGGCACACCGGTCTTCGAGGAGGGGGCCATGGTCGCTTCACTCTGCGGCACAGCGGCCGACGTGGCGGCGAGCTCGCGCTTTCGTGACTTCAGCCGATGCATAAGATCGGTTGATCCCCGGCCAAAGTGGTCATGCAGCTCGGTGTAGTCCGCGAACAGCTCGTCGTAGGCCAGCACGTTCTCGGCGATGGGCTGGTACACGCCCTTGTCGGAGCGCCCCATGACCTTCGCTGCGGCCTGGACATCGGGATAGGCACCGGCGGCGACGGCCGCATGGATCGCCGAGCCCAGGGCCGGGCCCTGCTCGGAGGCGATGGTGGACAGCGGCAGGTTGGTGACGTCGGAGTAGATCTGCATCAGCAGGGTGTTCTTGAGCAGGCCCCCGGCCACCACGAGCTCGGTCACCGGGACGCCTGAGCTGTTGAAGGCCTCGATGATGGTCCGGGTGCCGAAGGCGGTGGCCTCCAGCAGCGCCCGGTAGGTGTCCTCGGCGCGGGTGGCCAGCGTCTGACCGACGACCAGGCCGGAGAGCTCGTGGTCCACCAGCACCGAGCGGTTGCCGCTGTGCCAGTCAAGGGCGATGAGCCCGTGCTCGCCGATGGCCTGCGTCCGGGACAGCTCGGTGAGCAGCTCGTGCACCGGGACGCCGGTGGCCGCGGCCTGCTCGTGGTACTCGGGAGGCACGCCGTGCTTGACGAACCAGCCGAAGATGTCGCCGACCCCGCTCTGGCCGGCCTCGTAGCCCCACTGCCCGGCAACGATCCCGCCGTCGACGACACCGCACATCCCGGGGACCTCGCGCAGCTCAGCGCCGTTCATCACGTGGCAGGTCGAGGTGCCCATGATGGCCACCATCTGGCCGGGCTCGACCGCCTGGGCGGCCGGCGCGGTCACGTGGGCATCGACGTTGCCGACGGCCACCGCGATACCTTCGGGCAGACCGGTCCAGGCCGCCGCGCGGGCCGACAGCGACCCGGCGCGATCACCGAGCTGGCCGATCGTGTGCTCGAGCTTGTCGCTGACGAACGAGGCGAATTCAGGGTTGAGCTCGGCCAGGAACGCCTTGTCCGGGTAGGCGCCCTCCTGGAAGAGCCCCTTGTAGCCGGCTGTGCACGCGTTGCGGACGTAGCTGCCGGTCAGCTGCCAGACGATCCAGTCGGCCGCCTCGACGAAGTGGTCCATCGCGGCATACAGCTCGGGGGACTCCTCGAGCATCTGCAGGCCCTTGGCGAACTCCCACTCCGAGGAGATGAGGCCGCCGTATCGCCCCAGCCAGGTCTCGCCGCGCTTGCGGGCGAGGTCGTTGATCCGGTCGGCCTGCGGCTGCGCGGCGTGGTGGCGCCACAGCTTGACGAAGGCGTGCGGGCTGGTCGAGAACGCCGACACGTCGCACAGCGGGGTGCCGTCTGCAAGGGTCGCGACCATCGTGCAGGCGGTGAAGTCGGTGCCGATCCCGATGACGTCGGCGGCGTCGACGCCGGACACGCGCAGCGCCTCGGGCACGGCGACCTGAAGGACCTCGAGGTAGTCGGCGGGCACCTGCAGCGCCCATTCCGGCGGCAGCGGCTGCCCGGTCGGCAGTGCGCTGTCGAGCACCGCGTGGGGGTAGGGGTGGACGGCGCTACCCAGCTCCTGGCCGTCACTGACCCTGACGACGACGGCACGGCCGGAGAGCGTTCCGTAGTCGATCCCGATCACCACGGCACCCGCAGAGACCTGCGCTGAGGGGGTCACGCCTGACCGCCGAAGTGCCAGGCGTTGAGGCTGGGCGCCAGTGCCCGAGTCGTAAGCATGGCTTATTGTTAGCGCTAACATTCCAACTTGTCAACAAGCGATGTTTACCCTCCCGTCACATCGTCCAGAGTGGGGATCAGATCGTTATCGGCCGGGAGGGCCGGTGGACGACCGGATGATCAGCAGCGGGTCGACCAGGGGCTCCGAGGCATCGAGCTCGCCGCCGAGCACCCGCAGCAGCAACGCCATGACCCGTTTGCCCAGCTCGGGGAAGTCCTGCCGGATGGTCGTCAGTGGCGGGGTGAAGTACCCGGACTCGGGGACGTCGTCGAAACCCACGACGCTCACATCCTGGGGAACCCGCAGGCCGGCCTCGTGCAGCGCGCGCAGCACCCCCAGCGCCATCTGGTCGTTCGAGGCGAAGACCGCCGTCGCTGCGGGCGACTCGGCCAGCATCGCCCTGGTTGCCTGGTATCCGCTCCGTGAGGTCCAGTCGCCCTCGGCCATCAGCTCCGGGACCGGCGCGCCACGCTCCTGCAGCGCCATCCGCCAGCCCTCGCGACGGGCCCCGGCCTCTAGCCAGTCGGCCGGCCCGGGCAGGTGCAGCACGGTGCGGTGGCCGAGGTCGAGCAGATGCCCGGTGGCCAGGCGTGCCCCGGCGATCTGGTCGACCCCGGCCGTGAGCGGAGCGGCCGACAGGTCGCCCTCGACCAGCACGAGGGGAACCCCGATGTGCAGCGACTGCGCGATGGCCAGGGCCTCCCGGTGGGCGACGATGACCACCACTGCCTCGACCGCCTGGTCCAGAACCCGGTCGACGGCGTGCCGCAGCGCGGTTGCGCTGATCTCGGGAAGCCCCTCCAGCGACAGGCTGTAACCCGCTGCGCGAGTGGCGGACTCAAGCCCGAGCATGGTGCTGGCCGGCCCGAAGTGGTTCATGTCGGCGGTGATCACCCCGATGCCGCCCGACCGGCGCGTCACCAGCGTCCTGGCGGCAGTGTTGCGCCGGTAGCCCAGCTCCTCGATCGCGGCGAGCACCCGGGCGCGCGTTTCCGGACGGACCTTCGGGAAGTCGTTCAGGACCCGGGAGACGGTCTGGTGGGAGACGCCGGCCACCGCGGCCACATCCTCCATCCGGGGCGGGTGGTCGCCGTTACCCCGGCCGGGTCCGACCGTTGGCACAGCGCTGTCGGTCGCACGCCGTCTGGGGGCAACCTCGGACTCGGGCATGGCCGCATCGTACGTCGCAGCGAGCCGCTGGCGTTGTCAGACAGGCTGGTCACGGCCAGATCGCGGCTCTTCAGGACTCGCGGCGGGCAGGCCCTCCCGCGGTGACGGTGAAGCAGTGAGGGGCCCCGAAACCGTGGTCAGCAAAGGCTTGTACGACGGCCGAGCTCACCTCCGAGGTCCGCTCGGCCGGCACCAGCGCGATGGCCGAGCCGCCGAATCCCCCTCCGGTCATCCGGGCGCCCAGAGCCCCGCGGGAGGTAGCCACCCGGACCGCCAGGTCGAGCTCGTCGCAGGAGATCTCGAAGTCGTCGCGCATCGAGGCATGGGATGCGTCGAGCAGCGGGCCCAGGTCTCCCGGGCGCCCGGCACGCAGCAGTGCCACCGTCCGGCGGACCCGTTCGATCTCGGTCACGATGTGTCTGGCACGCGCCCGGACCAGGGCGTCCGGCAGCCGGTCAAGGGCCTCGTCGAGGTCAGTGAAGTCGACCTCGCGCAGCGAAGGCAGACCCAGCTGCCTGGCAGCCTCCTCGCAGCTACGCCGCCGTTCTGCATACTGCCCGTCCACCAGCGCATGCTCCGCGCGGGTGTCCATCACGAGCAGCGCCAGGCCATGGGCCGCCGGGTCGAAGGGCACCTGGGCGATCGCGCCATCACGACAGTCGAGCAGCAGCGCATGGCCTGCCTCGGAGCGCAGCGCCGCGGACTGGTCCATGCCACCGGTCGGGGCCTGGGCGATGGTGTTCTCGGCGTTCACGCAGATCGCGGCGAGCCTGGTCCGGGCGCTGTCATCGGCGAGCAGGTCCAGGACGCACAGGTCAGACAACGCCGCGGCCACCGAGCACTCGAGCGCCGCCGAGCTGGACAGGCCTGCCCCCAGGGGGACCTGACCGTCCACCATGAGGTCACAACCCTGAACCCGGTGGCCGGCCTCCTCCAGCGCCCAGAACACCCCGGCGGCGTAGCCACCCCAGCCGGTCGGGTTGCCGGCCCGGACGTCATCGAGCTCAAGGTCGTACTGCTCCGCCGACTGCAGGGACCGCAGTCTCAGCCGACGGTCCTCGCGCAGGCTCACCGCGGCATACGTGCGGTGCGGGAGAGCTATCGGCAGGCAGAGCCCGGCGTTGTAGTCGGTGTGCTCGCCGATCAGGTTGACCCGTCCCGGCGCGGACCAGACCCCGGACGGCGCCGAGCCGAAAGCCTCTGAGAACGACTGCGCGACGGTGGATCCGGCTGATGGCATGTCAGCCCACCTCTCGTAGCCTGGCGGCCACGGCTTCGGGGGAGACGTCGTTGATCCAGGCGCCAACCCCCGACTCGGACCCGGCGAGATACTTCAGCCGGCCCGGTGCGCGCAGCACCGACATGATCTGCAGGTGCAGCCGGGAGACGTCGCGCCCCTGGCGAACCGGTGCCTGGTGCCAGCCGGCGATGTACGGCATGGCGATCGGCGAGCCATCCGGGCCCTCGTAGAAGCGGTCCAGCCGGCCCAGCAGGTCGAGATAGACCTCGGCCAGCTCGTCCCGCTCGTCGTCGTCCAGGGCGACCAGGTCAGGCACGTCCCGGTTGGGCACCAGGTGCACCTCGACCGGCCACCGGGCGGCATACGGGACGTAGGCGGTCCAGTGGCTGCCGTTGATGACCACCCGCGAGCCATCCTCCAGCTCGGCGGCCAGCAGGTCGGCGCCCAGCAGTCGGCCGGTGCGCTGATGGTGCTCGGTGGCCTGCCGCAGCAGCGTGGCGGTACGGGCCGGCACGAACGGGTAGGCGTAGATCTGTCCGTGCGGGTGATGCAGGGTGACACCGATCTCCTGGCCGCGGTTCTCGAAACAGAACACGTGCTCGACGGCATCGATGGCTGACAGCTCTTTGGTGCGGTCTGCCCAGACATCGACGACGGTCCGGGCCCGGGACGCCGACAGGGACGAGAAGCTGGCGTCATGGTCGCTGGTGAAGCAGACCACCTCGCAGCGTCCCAGCGCGGGCGCCTTGGCGAGCAACGGGTGGATCGCCGCCCCGGGCCTGGACTCCTCTCCGGCGAAGGACGAGCCGCTGGCGAACGAAGGGAAGCGGTTCTCGAAGACCACCACGTCGTACTCGCGGGCGGGTATCTCCGAGGGCATCGTGCCGCCCCCGGTCGGGCACAGCGGGCACTCGTCGGCCGGGGGCAGGAACGTGCGGTTCTGCCGGTGGTCGGCGATGGAGACCCAGTCGCCGGTCAGCGCATCCAGCCGCATGGTGCCCGCCGACGGGCGCAGGTCCAGCGGGCGCTCGTCGACCACCTCGCGGGTCGCCGCGCCACTGAGGTAGGGCTCGGAGTCGTCGAAGTAGATGAGCTCGCGGCCATCGGCCAGAGTGGTGGAGGTGCGTCGGACCCTCGGGGTCTCGTGGTGCTCGTGCAGGGGCTTCTGTGCTGTCATGATCGCGTTGACACACTTTTTCCCTCGGTGACATGGCCGAGAACAACAGGGTAGTGCGACCGGTCAGCTGGCCGAGACGTCGCCCGACAACTCGGCGGTCCCCGCGGTCAGCTGCAGGGACGGGTCAGCGGGTGTGCCGCAGCCACCACAGGCCGACGAACGGCAGGACCAGGGGGATGAACCCGTAGCCGCTGCCGAACCCGGTCCACACCGTTGCCTTGGGGAAGACGTCGGGGAACAGCACGCTCGCGGTTCCGACGATCAGTACGCCGGCCAGCTCGATGCTGATCGCCACCGTCGCCAGCCGTCGCGAGGTCGCGTCCCCGCGGGCCAGCGACACCGTGGCCACGATGTAGACGACCGCGGCGAAGGCGGACAGCAGGTAGGCCAGCGGCGCCTCGCCGAAATCCGTCGCCAGCTGGACCGCTGAGCGAGAGGTCGCGGCCAGCGCGAAGATGCCGTAGATCGCCACCAGCACCCGTCCGAAGCCCTTTCCGGTGGGCGCAGGCACGTGCGGGGCGCCCGGGCCGGTCAGGCCGGGGTCAGCCAACGGAACCAGCCCAGACCTGCTGGATCCGCAGCACCATGACCGGGGTGATCAGGAAGGCCAGGGCGATCACGACCGTGCCAGACCGGGACTTCTCACCCCAGGCCCAGTAGTAGGCCAGCGGCAGTATCGCCAGCGAGCCCAGCAGATAGCCGACGAACTCGGCGCGGGCGAAGCTGTGCTCAGTGTCGGCCATCTGCACGATCCCGCCGATCGCGAAGACGAGCAGGAGGAGCTCCAGCAGCACTCCGGCGCCGAACATCAGGAGGGTCGGGTGGCGGTTCAACGCGGCACTGACCAAAGCCCAGGCGGCGAAGAGGAGTGCCGCGCTAGTCACCACCGCCGCATAGGTACCAGTCACGTTCGCGATCCTGTCATGTCAGCAGGCGGCGAGCCAACAGATACGAGCCCGGTGACCGCCCGCGATCTGCGGATCACTCGTCAGCTTCGAGCCCCACGCGACTCTGACCGGGCAGCCTCCGGACGTGTCGGGGGCCCCTGCGCTGCCCTCGATGTCGAGAGGGGGTTTCGTCAGATTCCAGAGGGTGATCGCTGAGTGCATCTTTGGGATGGCAGGGACGATGATCACGGTGTGGGTATCAGCGGCCGGGGTCGGCGTCTGCGGAGGGTGACCAGCGCGGACACGTCGCAGACCTCGCCGCGCCGCTGGGTGATGCTGACGCTCGGCACCACGGCCCAGGCGGTCGCCTCCAGCCTGCTCTTCGGCCTCCCGTTCCTCCTGCCCTACCTGCTCCGGACCGAGGGACTCACCCTTGCTCAGGGCGGGGCACTGGTGGCGGCACCCTCACTCGGGCTGGTCGTCACGCTCATCGCCTGGGGGGCCTTCGCCGACCGGTACGGCGAGCGGCTCGCCATCGCGATCGGCCTGGGCCTGACCGGGATGATCGGCCTGGCCAGCGCAGCGGTCAGCGGGCTGGGTGCCCGGGCCGTGCTCTTCGCACTGATGGGGGCTGCCGGGGCCTCGGTCAGCTCGGCCAGCGGCCGGCTCGTGATGGGCTGGTTCGCGGTCCATCAGCGTGGCGTCGCGATGGGGGTCCGGCAGACCGGGTTGCCGCTGGGTATCGCCCTGGCCGGAGCACTGCTACCGCCGCTGGCCGCGGCGGGCGGGCTCCGCCTCGCGCTCGCCGTCCCCGCGGCGCTCTGCCTGGTCGTGACGCTGGCCGTGGTCCTGTTCGCCGAGGACCCGCCAGATCAGGGTGCCGGCGCGCTCCCGGACCGGCCGGGGTCGCCATACCGGCGGCTGTTCCTGTGGCGGGTGCAGGTGGCGAGTTCGCGGCGGGGGGTGCC
>JBBRZQ010000015.1:0-55069 GCA_038236535.1 Actinomycetales bacterium | reverse complement strand
TGATGGTGATCGCCGACCACAACGACGTCCGGGTCGCACTGGTCGGGGACCGCCACCAGCTGCCCGCGGTGGGACGCGGCGGGGTCCTGGACCTGGCCGCCCGCTGGGCTGACCCAAGCGCGTGCCTGACCTTGGAGGGGGTGCACCGGTTCGCCGACCCGGCCTACGCCCAGCTCAGCCTGTCCATGCGCACCGGCGCACCCCACAGCCCTGGGGTGGTGTTCGACGCCCTGGTTGCCCGAGGCGCGGTTCGCATCTACCCCACCGAAGCAGAACGCACCCAGGGGTTGGCGGCGATCGCCGCAGCCGCCACCGCAACCCTCACAACCCGCACGACCGGAGGGAACAGGCATGGGCATGGGCAGGGGGTTGGGGTGTTGCTGGTGGCCGACACCCGCGAGCAGGTGGCCGAGCTCAACGCCTCCATCCGCGAGCGGCTCGTCGCAGGCGGGCACGTCGACGACACCAAGGTGGTCACGACTTGGGCCGGGGAGCGGATCGGGGTCGGAGACTATGTCGCGACCCGGCGCAACGACCGTCACGCCGATGTCGCCAACCGTGACACCTGGACCGTGACCGGGCTCCGCGACCAGGGCGCGATGGTTGTTGCCGGGAGCCGCGGTCAGCGGGTCCTGCCCGCCGCGTACGTGCGCGACCACGTCGAGCTCGCCTACGCCAGCACCGTGTATGGCGCCCAGGGAGCGACCACCGGCGCCGCCCATCTGGTCGTGGGTGAACACACCGGCGCAGCGGGCGCGTATGTCGCGATGACCCGGGGCCGGGACTCCAACACCGCCTACCTGGTCGCAGACTCACTGCAGGAGGCCCGGAACCAGTGGATCGAGGTCTTCTCCCGGGACCGGGCCGACCTCGGCCCGGCCCACGCCGCCCGGCTCGCAGCCCAGGAAGCCTCCCAGTACGCCACGCACCGCCAACTTGGCGTGGCCCTGTCCGATCTGAGGGATGCCTGGACCCACGAACACGCATTGTTTGAGGACCTCACGGCCGCCCGAGGCGAACGCGACCAGCTCGCCCAGGTCGTGCCCCTGCTGGCCCAACACGACGCACAGGTCGCCGCCGCCCGCGCGACCTACGAGCGGGCACGCGCCCACGCCGCCCAGGTGGGCGAGCACGCCGACCAGCTGGAAGCAGCGGTCGGCAACGACACCTCCCAGCTTGCCGGCCGGCTGCGCCAGCAATGGGACGACCAACGCCCAGCAGCCAGAGCAGCCGCCCAGACCATCCGCGCAGGCACCGGCCGGCTCGGCCAACACCGCCGCGCGCTCCGACGCGCCGAACAGCACCTCCAGGCGTGGGCCCAGCAGTGGCACCCGATCGTGGCGTGGCTGCCGACCGACAACGACCAGCTCGCGGTCCTCGCCGGCGGCTACGACGGCCCCAACCTGCGCCAGGCCATCACCACCTACGCGCGGACAGTTGCTGAAGGTGCCCACCCCGACCACACACCCGCCCAAGCCGCCGCCCAGGCCGCGGCCCGCACAGCAGACCAATCCCTGGACGCCTACCAGAAGACCCGCACCCGCTACCCCGCCGAGCTCGCCCGCTATCGCAACCTCGCCTACACACCCGACCCCGCCGGACACCTAGCAGAGACCGAACTGGACGTCGCCGAGCTCACCGACCAGCTACAAGCCGCCCAGGGACGGGTCCGCGCAGCGCTGGCCGAACCCGCGATCCGCTCGCTGCCTCCAGAGCGCATCGAGACCGAACGGCAACGCTGGGCAACCGACCGCTTTGAGCAGTCTCAGGAAGAGCGCAGGGCCAGTGCCAGCCGAGGCGTCGCGCCCTGGCCGACAAGCGGGCGCCAGCACGAACGATCCGCGGCGGACTACTCACCCACGCCCGGCCGTGGGATCGACCGCTAACCGGAGGTCACGTCGGCGTAACGATTCCCCGAGATCTGATCGGGTACCCATGAGTGTCCCCCTTAGGGAAGTACCCAACAGTGTCAGCGATGCCCGACGACAACCAAGAAGGCAACGCCCAGATGTCCGCCCGAGGGGCCGAACCGCCCTTAGGCCAACTATCCAGCCACAGCACCAAGGAGCCCACCATGACCCACCAGAGCCACCCCAACGACCCACCGCCAGTCAACGACGAACTGCTGACCATCAGCGAGGTCGCCGCAATCGTCCGCGCCCCCATCGCCACCCTGCGCTACTGGCGACACCTCGGCCACGGCCCCCGCAGCTTCCGCCTCGGCCGACGAGTCGTCTACCGGGTCGGTGACCTACGAGCGTGGATCGACTTGCAGGCCAGCGCTTCTGACGCCGGCGCAGTAGTCCGCGAATAGGGACAGCCCGGGAGAACACGACACATGGCAACGTCACCACCGGGACGTAGCCTGCCTTGAAAGCAGAAAGGTGCGCAGACATGGCAAGCATCGAAGAGCGCACGCGCGGACGAGGGCAGAACGCTGCGTCTGGGCCATCGAGAACCGGAAGCGCCGCACCCCGATGATCACAGCGCAGACCGCAGCCTCGGTAACCAATGTGCAGGCTTGGATCAGGAAGACTCGCGACCGCAACATTCTCGCGCCGACGACGAAAGGACGAGTGGGCTGATGGCCAGCATCAGGAAGCAATCGAACGGCCATTGGAAGGCTCGCTACCGCGACGCCGCGGGCAGGGAACACGCGCGGCATTTCGCCCGCAAGATCGACGCACAGCGATGGCTCGACGACGTCACCAGTTCCGTGGTCACGGGCACCTACACCGACCCGAGGACATCGCGGATCACCCTGGCGCACTGGGCCGCGCAGTGGCTGGCAGGACAGGTCCACCTCAAGGCGACAGGGCTAACTCGGGTCGAAGGCATCGTTCGCCTCTACGTGGTGCCACGGTGGGGTGCGACGCGTCTACGGGACGTCTCACACGCGGAGGTGCAGGCCTGGGTCACGGAGTTGATGGCCGGTGGGCTCAGCGCGTCGAGCGTGCAACGGGCTCACGGCATTCTCTCCCAGATGCTCGACCTGGCGGTGCGTGACCGCAGGCTGCCGGCCAACCCTGCCAAGGGCGTACGGCTCCCCCGCAAGCTTCCCAAGCCGCGACGGTTCCTGACAGCGGACCAGGTCGAGGCCCTGGTGATCGAGTGCGAGCCCTACGGTCTGGTCGTGCGGTTCCTGGCCTACACGGGCCTGCGCTGGGGCGAGATGGCTGCCCTGAGGGTCCGCGACATCGACCCGTTGCGGCGGCGCATGCACATCGCCCGATCGGTGACCGAGAACAACGGCCGGCTCATCTTCGACACGACCAAGACGGGCGAGGCACGCACCGTCCCGCTCCCGGCGTTCCTGGCCGAGCAGGTCGCCGTGTCCGTGGCCGGGAAGGGTCCTGATGATCTCGTGTTCGAGGGCACCCGCGGCGGCGTGCTGCGCAACGGGAACTTCAACCGGCGCACCTTCGGGCCAGCGGCCAAGGCGATCGGTGAGCCTGCCCTGACACCGCACGGGCTACGGCACACGGCTGCGTCACTGGCGATCGCGGCCGGCGGGAACGTCAAGGTCGTCCAGCAGATGCTCGGGCATGCCACGGCGAGCATGACCCTGGACCTGTACGGGCACCTGTTCCCCGACCAGCTGGACGACGTCGCGGACCGCCTGGACGCCATCGGACGAGCCGCGGCCGAATATTCTTGCGGTCAATCTGCGGTCAAATCCGAAATCACGCCTCTGCGATCGGCTGCTGGAAGGCTCTGAAAAGCCGCTGACCTGCAGTTATACGAGTGGGCCCGGCCGGGTTCGAACCGACGACAGCCGCGGTGTAAACGCGGTGCTCTACCATCTGAGCTACAGGCCCCACAATGTGTCTATCGGCCGCTCAGGACCCGATCAGCTCCTCGAGGGCGGCGTGGTAGCCGCTGAAGTCACGCTTCTCGGAGGTCCCGTTGACCAAGGTCCATCGCACGACGCCGTCACGGTCGATCAGGAACGTCCCGCGCAACGCGGCTCCGCTGGAGCCGTTGAAGACGCCGTAGGCCTGCGCGGTGGCTCCGTGTGGCCAGTAGTCACTAAGCACGGGGAAGAAGTAGCCCTGAGCATCAGACCATGCCCGTTGAGTGAACATGTGGTCGCACGACACCGCAAGAACCTGGACGTCGTCACTGGAGAAGGCCCCGAGGTTGTCACGGATCTCGCACAGCTCCCCGGTGCAGATGCCGGAGAACGCGAAGGGGTAGAACACCACGACGACGTTCTTGACGCCGCGAAAAACCGACAAGCTCACCGGCTTGCCTTGCTGGTCCGTGAGCGTGAAGTCGGGAGCGACCTCGCCGACACCGAGGCTCGCGGGCATACCGATGGACTGGTCCGAGCTGGTCATGCCCCCAGTCTCGCAGTAGTCAGCGGCGTGCACTCTTGGGGGCGACCAGACGGCTTCCGGTCCAGTCACGGACGGCATTGGTACCCCCGGAGGCATGCAGCCCGGCAGTCAGGGCTGCTTCCTGGATATCGGCGGCATCGACGTGTCCATCACGTCCTGACTTCGGCGTCAGCAGGAGGATGAACCCGCCCTCGGCAAGGTTGGTGAGCGCGTCAACGAGCGCATCGATGAGGTCACCGTCGTCATCTCGCCACCACAGAACCACCGCATCTGCCACATCGGCGTAGTCCTCGTCCTCGAGCTCCGAACCACACAGCTCCTCGATCGCAAGACGAAAGTCGTCATCGACGTCCTGGTCATATCCGAACTCCTGGACTACCTGTCCGGCGGCGAACCCCAATTTTGCCACCGAACCGTTCGCCGCCGCGGCTTCCGCGGTCGCAACCACGAGTGTTCCTCTCTAGACGTGGACCCCCGACAAACACGGAGATCGTTGAATGTTCCTGGGCGTAGTCCACTCGGTCTGGCGAGATCTTGCAACCAGTCTGCTCAAACTCATCCCCGGCAATATGCTCCCTAGCATGGCAGGTGCACCAGACGAAGCGCATCCCACGGCTCCCGAAGCGACTGGTCCCAGGACCTGGGCGGCCGGCATACCCTCCGTCGCGCAGTCCTTCGAACACGGTCTCGAGCAGATGGGGCCGGTGCGGACGGCGCGAACCCTGCTCAGGCTCAACCAGGACAAGGGCTTCGACTGCCCGTCGTGTGCCTGGCCGGACCCTGATCCGGAGTCACGGCATACAGCCGAGTTCTGTGAGAGCGGCGTCAAGGCCGTCGCGTGGGAGGCGACCACACGGACGGTGGACCGTTCCTTCTTCGCCAATCACTCGGTCGCGGCACTGCACGGGCAGAGTGAGTGGTGGCTGGGGCAGCAAGGCCGGCTCACCGAGCCGATGCACAAGAAGGCCGGGGGCACCCACTACGAGCCCGTCACATGGGATCAGGCGTACGAGGTCATCGTCGGGCATCTGCGCGCCCTGCCATCGCCCGATGACGCCGCCTTCTATACGTCGGGACGCACCAGCAACGAGGCTGCCTTCCTCTACCAGCTGATGGTTCGCGCCTTCGGCACCAACAACCTGCCCGACTGCTCCAACATGTGCCACGAGTCGTCCGGCGCGGCGCTGGGCCAGCAGATCGGCATCGGCAAGGGCGCGGTCACGCTCAGCTCCCTCGAGCAGGCAGAGCTGATCGTCATCTGCGGGCAGAACCCGGGCACAAACTCACCGCGCATGCTGACCCATCTGGAGACCGCCAAACACCACGGCGCCGTCATCGTGGCCGTCAACCCGCTGCCCGAGGCTGGGCTGATCCGCTTCAAGAACCCCCAGAGCCTGGGCGGGATCCTGGGGCACGGCACCCAGATCGCTGACGACTTCCTGCAGCTCCGGCTCGGTGGCGATCACGCTCTGTTCCGCGCGCTGGGTCACCTGCTGCTGCAGGAGGAGACCGCACATCCGGGGTCAGTCGTCGACCATGCGTTCGTCCACAAGCACACGAGCGGGTACGCCGAGTACGTCACTGCGGTGGGAGACCTCGACTGGGAGCTCACGCTCCGGGCGACCGGCCTGGGCCGCGACGAGATCGATTCTCTGGCCAAGCGGTTCATCCAGTCGAAGGCCACAGTGGTGACCTGGGCAATGGGCCTGACCCAGCACATGCACGCCGTCGCCACCATCCAGGAGATCATGAATGTCCTTCTCCTGCAGGGGAATATCGGCAAGCCGGGCGCGGGTCCTTGCCCTGTTCGCGGTCACTCCAATGTCCAGGGCGACCGGACGATGGGAATCTCGGAAAAGATGCCCGACTCATTTCTGGACGCCCTGCAGGCCGAGTTCGCGATCACCTCTCCGCGCAACCACGGCCTCGACGCGGTCCAGACCGTTCACCGACTGCGTGACCGGTCGCTGCGGGTCTTCTTCGCCATGGGTGGCAACTTCGCCGCGGCCACTCCCGACACCCCCGTCGTTCACGCAGGTCTGAACGCGTGCGACCTGACCGTGCAGATCTCGACCAAGCTCAACCGCTCGCACACGGTGACCGGCAAGGAGGCCTTGATCTTGCCCTGTCTGGGACGCACTGACCGCGACCGCACCGGCCATGGAGAGCAGTCCGTCACGGTTGAGGACTCCCAAGGTCAGGTCCACCTGTCCCACGGCACCCTGGCTCCGCCATCCAGCCAATGCCTCAGCGAGGTCGCGATCGTCGCCGGTCTGGCGGCACGGCTGTTGCCGGACGAAGCGCAGATTCCCTGGGCCCGGTTCGCCGGGGACTACGACCTTGTCCGGGACCGGATCGCGCGGGTGGTCCCGAACTTCGACGGCTTCAACTCCAGGGTCCGGAAGCCCGGTGGCTTCCTCCTGCCCCACGGTCCGCGCGACGAGCGGAGCTTCAACACGAGCGACGGCATGGCCCAGTTCCTCGCCTCGCCCGTCGAGCTGCTCGAGGTTCCGGAGGGTCGCCTCCTGCTGCAGACGATCCGCAGCCACGACCAGTTCAACACGACGATCTACGGGCATGACGACCGATATCGCGGAATACGCGGCACCCGCAAGGTTGTCCTGGTCAACCCGATCGACCTCCACTCGATGGGATTCCACCATGGTGAGGTCGTGACAGTCGTGAGCGAGTTCGAAGGCCAGGAACGCAGGGCCGAGGGCTTCCGCCTCGTGGCCTACCCGACAGCCATGGGCTGCGCTGCCGCGTACTTCCCGGAGGCCAACGCCCTCCTGTCCGCCGACCATGTCGCCAGGCGCAGCAACACCCCCGTCGCCAAGAGTCTCGTCGTGCGCTTCGAGCAGCCGCATGGGTAGGGTCACGCGCCGGACCCCGTCGCACTTCCTCGACGTCTCCGATCCGGCGGCACCGGCGGTCATCAGCCGCCCCGACACCCTCACCGTCGAGGAACCACTGGAGATCCGCGTCGACGGGGTGTCCCTGGCCGTCACGATGCGTACCCCTGGCAACGACTTCGACCTGACCATCGGCTTCCTGCTCACGGAAGGCTTGATCGAGGCTGCCGCCGACGTCCACACCCTCATGCACTGCCAGGACCAGGGTGAGGACGGACTGCCGACCTACAACGTCGTCGACGTGGCTCTGTCGCCAGGCGTGGCTCCCCCATCCACCGACGCGGCCCGCCAGTCATACATCACCAGCTCGTGCGGGATCTGCGGCAAAGCCAGCATCGAGGCGATCACCACGAGAAGTCGGTATTCCGTTCAGCAGGACCGCGTGCAGGTCGACCCTCAGGTCCTTGCCCGGATGCCAAATACGTTGCGCGCACAGCAGGTGGTCTTCGACAGCACCGGAGGCCTTCACGCCGCAGGTCTGTTCACCGCAGGCGGTGACCTGCTTGTTGCCCGTGAGGACGTGGGCCGGCACAACGCCGTGGACAAGGTCATCGGCTGGGCGGCCAGGGAGGACCGCCTGCCCCTGAGAGGTCATGTCCTCTGCGTCAGTGGCCGGGCCAGCTTCGAGCTCACGCAAAAGGCACTGATGGCTGGAATCCCCACCCTGGCAGCTGTTTCCGCGCCGTCGAGCCTTGCCGTGGAGCTGGCCAACGAGGCGGGCCTGACCCTGGTGGGCTTCGTCCGCGACCCGAAGATGACGGTCTACAGCGGCCCTGACCGTCTCGGCATACGGCCGCACTGATCATCCCGTCCTGGAGGGTGTGACGTCCGGCGCCCCGTGGGAGAGGATGGCGGCATGGCACGCGACGAGTTCGGACCGATCCTTAACGGCATCCCGAGTCAGATCCCTGACATCGACCCGGATGAGACTCAGGAGTGGCTCGACTCCCTGGACGCGATCATCGACGCAGGGGGCCGCACCCGGGCCCGCTATGTGATGCGCAAGCTGCTCGAACGCGCGCGCGAACGTCAGGTCGGGGTCCCCTCGCTCACCGCGACGGACTACATCAACACCATCGCGCCGGAGTCCGAGCCCTGGTTCCCCGGCGATGAGGAGGTCGAGCGCCGATACCGCTCCTTCGTGCGGTGGAACGCGGCGATCATGGTCCACCGCGCGCAGCGTCCCGGGATCGGGGTGGGTGGTCACATCTCCACCTACGCCTCCGCGGCAACCCTCTACGAGGTCGGCTTCAACCACTTCTTCCGCGGTCGTGACCACAAGGGTGGCGGCGACCAGATCTACTTCCAGGGCCACGCCTCCCCCGGCATGTACGCCCGAGCCTTCCTCGAAGGACGGCTGACCGAGGAGCAGATGGACGGCTTCCGTCAAGAGCACTCCCACGTGGTCGACGGCAAGCCTTCGCCCGCCCTGCCGAGCTACCCGCACCCGCGCAACATGCCCGACTTCTGGGAGTTCCCCACCGTGTCGATGGGCCTCGGCCCGATGAACGCCATCTACCAGGCCCAGTTCAACAAGTACCTGACGAACCGTGGGATCAAGGACACGTCGCAGCAGCACGTCTGGGCGTTCCTGGGCGACGGCGAGATGGATGAGCCGGAGTCGCGCGGACTGCTGCAGGTGGCGGCGAATGATGAGCTCGACAACCTGACCTTTGTGGTCAACTGCAACCTGCAACGGCTCGACGGCCCGGTCCGAGGCAACGGCAAGATCATCCAGGAGCTCGAGGCGTGCTTCCGCGGTGCCGGCTGGAACGTCATCAAGGTTGTGTGGGGTCGCGGCTGGGACCCACTGCTGGCCCAGGACCGCGACGGCGCCCTGGTGAACCTGATGAACACCACACCCGATGGCGACTACCAGACTTTCCGTGCCAACGACGGCGCCTACGTCCGTGAGCACTTCTTCGGTCGCGACCCGCGCACAAGGGCCATGGTGGCGGACTGGACCGACGAGGACGTCTGGTGGAAGCTCAAGAGGGGCGGCCACGACTACCACAAGGTCTACGCGGCCTACAAGGCAGCGATGGAGCACAACGGCCAGCCGACGGTGATCCTGGCGAAGACGATCAAGGGCTACAGCTTGGGCACAAGCTTCTCCGGGCGCAACGCCACGCACCAGATGAAGAAGCTGACCCTCGACGACCTCAAAGGCTTCCGGGACACGCTGCTCATCCCCATCACGGACGAGGAGCTCGAGAGGGATCCCTACCTGCCGCCGTACTACAACCCCGGAATGGAGGACCCCGCAATCCAGTACATGATGGAACGCCGCGCCAAGCTGGGTGGGCCGCTTCCCAGGCGCCGCACCAACGCTGAGCCGCTGAAGCTCCCGGACCACTCCTCGTACGAACTGGCCAAGAAGGGCTCCGGCAAGCAGGAGATCGCCACCACGATGGCGTTCGTACGGCTGCTGCGAGAGCTCCTGCGCGACAAGGAGTTCGGCCGCTATGTGGTGCCGATCATCCCGGACGAGGCACGCACCTTCGGCATGGACTCCTTCTTCCCCACGGCCAAGATCTACAACGTCCACGGACAGCAGTACACGCCGGTGGACTCCGACCTGATGCTCACCTACACGGAGTCCGCGGAGGGGCAGATCCTGCATGTGGGCATCAACGAGGAGGGCTCGGTGGCCGCGTTCACCGCTGCGGGAACCTCCTATGCCACCCACGGCGTGCCGATGGTGCCGGTCTACATCTTCTACTCGATGTTCGGGTTCCAGCGTTCCGGTGACGCGATCTGGGCGGCCGCCGACCAGATGTCACGCGGCTTCATGCTGGGCGCGACCGCAGGGCGCACGACGCTGACCGGTGAGGGGCTCCAGCATGCCGACGGCCACAGCCCGCTGCTCGCTTCCACGAACACCGCGGTCGTGTCCTATGACCCGGCCTACGCCTACGAGATCGCGCACATCATGGAGGACGGGCTGCGCCGCATGTATGGCGACCGGCCAGAGAACGTCATCTACTACATCACCCTTTACAACGAGCCCAACGTCCAGCCGCGGGAGCCCGAAGGCGTCGATGCCGAGGGCATCCTCAAGGGGATGTACCTGCTGAAGCCGGGCTCGACGGACGGCCTCGCAGATGACGCGAGGAGGGTCCAGCTGCTTGCCTCCGGCGTCGGTGTGCCGTGGATTCTCGAGGCGCAGGAGCTGCTCAGGTCCGACTGGGGCGTCGTCGCTGATGTCTGGTCGGTCACCTCATGGGGCGAGCTGCGAAGGGATGCCCTGGCCTGTGACGAGCTGGCTTTCCTGCACCCCGAGCAGGAGCAGCGGGTGCCATTCGTGACCCGGAAGCTCCTGGGTGCACCGGGTCCGGTCGTCGCGGTGTCCGACTACATGCGCGCCGTTCAGGACCAGATCGCCCAATGGGTTCCCGGGGACTTCGCGTCCCTCGGCGCTGATGGATTCGGATTCTCCGACACGCGTGCGGCCGCCCGCCGCTATTTCCACATCGACGGCCCGTCGGTGGTCGTAAGGGCGTTGCAGATGCTGGCCAAGCGCGGTGAGATGGACGCATCGGTTGCCCAGGAGGCCGCGGCGAAGTATCGCCTGCTCGAGGTCGCCGCTGGTACGTCGGGCGGCGCCGGCGGCGAGTCCTAGTCGCGGCAGGTGCTCGCCCGTCTCTACCCCGACCCGTTACCAGTTTGATTCACCCTTGCCGGTCGATCGCCCGGTATCGGTGAACAAACCTGCCAGTGGACCGCTGGAACGCGCGAGAACGCACCGCTGGCCACGGCGTTGTCGCCGACATACAAATAGAGTGGCCGTATGGCGGCCAAACGCACTCGCGGAAGCGCGGCCACCCAACGGCGCATCGAGAGCAGCTCAGGCTCGCTCTCGACCGCCGCCAACAAGCACATGGAAGCCCATTACGACTGGTATCGCGCCCTCTCGGCCGAGGACCGCTCATGGGTGGGGCTGGTCGCCCAAGCCGGTATTGCGGCCTTCGTCGCCTGGTACCGCGACCCCAGCGACACTCCGCAGATCTCGGCGAACGTGTTCGGGACCGCGCCTCGCGAGCTGACCCGCTCCATCACGCTGGTGCAGACCCTCGATCTGGTGCGTTCAGTCGTCGACGTCGTGGAGGCGGACGTAGCGCAGCTGGCCTCCCCGGGCGACGAACAGAACCTGCGCGAGTCGGTGCTGCGCTACTCACGCGAGATCGCCTTCGGAGCCGCCCAGGTCTATGCAGGCGCAGCGGAGGCGAGAGGCGGCTGGGACGCGCGCCTGGAGTCCCTGGTTGTCGACGCAGTGTTGCGCGGCGAGGCCGACGACTCGATGCAGTCGCGCGCCTCAGCACTCGGCTGGGGGTCGGTGAACCACGTCGCCGTGATCGCGGGGGTGGCTCCCGAAGGCAACACCGCAGAAATCGTGGATGCGCTGCGGCGAAACGCGTCGAAGCGCGAGGTGGAGTGCCTCGCCGCCGTCCAGGGCCGACGTCTAGTGGCGATCCTGGGTGGCCTCGCGGACCCTTCGCCCATCGTGCAAGCCCTGGCCGGCTGCTTCGGTGACGGCCCCATCGTCATAGGCCCCACCGTGCCCCACCTCTTCGCCGCCGGTCGCTCCGCCCGGGCGGCGCTCTCGGGCCTGGACGCGGCCCGTGCCTGGCCGGATGCGCCACGGCCCGTGCTCGCCGACGAGCTCCTTCCCGAACGTGTTCTTGCCGGAGATGCCCCAGCCCGTCGAGCCCTCGTTGACCGCGTCTACCGTCCCCTGACCACCGCCGGAAAATCCCTGTTCGAGACGGCCACGACCTATCTCGACGGAGGCGGCGGGCTCGAGTCGACAGCAAGGGTGCTGTTCGTCCACCCCAACACGGTGCGCTATCGCCTCGGTCGAATCGCCAAGGTCACCGGGTACGACCTGAGCCATCCCCGGGAGGCCTATACCGTGCGGCTCGCGCTGGCGGTCGGACGCCTTGCCGAGTCCACCGAGCGAGAGTGGCGGCGTTCACTTCAAGGTAAAGTACCGGAAACAGGTCGGACGCCCGACGGACCGCCTTTGTAGGAACCCTCTAAATCGGGCCATGATTGTTGGTGCCGTTCGATCACGACTGGATCACAGCCCAACCGAAAGGCTTAATGCGTGCTCGTTCTCGTCTGCCCTGGACAGGGCTCCCAGACCCCCGGCTTCCTCGCCCCATGGCTCGAGCTGCCGGGCTTCCGCGACCGCATGCAGTGGCTGTCCACGGTGGCGGGGATCGATCTGGTCGCCCACGGCACCGAGTCCGACGCCGAGACAATCAAGGACACGGCGATTGCGCAGCCGCTGATCGTCGGCGCTGGCCTCATCTCGCTGCTGACCCTCTTCGAGCACCCGGCCGATGGCTTCCGTCTGGTAGCTGGCGGTGCCGGTCACTCGGTCGGCGAGATCACGGCTGCCGCCGCCGCCGGGGTCATCACCGCTGAGCAGGCGATGGTCTTCGTCCGCGAGCGCGGACGGCTCATGGCGGAGGCCAGCGCGCTGAACGCGACCGGCATGAGCGCTGTCGTGGGCGGTGACACCGACGAGGTGGCGCAAGTACTGCGCAAGCACGGGCTCGTCCTGGCGAACAACAACGGCGGCGGCCAGGTCGTTGCTGCCGGCACCGCGGAGCAGCTGCGGGCGCTCAGTGCTGACCCGCCCCCCAAAGCCAGGGTCATCCCGCTGCAGGTGGCAGGCGCATTCCACACCGATCACATGGCCCCTGCGGTCAAGCAGCTGGGTGCGATGGCTCGGGCAATGTCCACCCATGACTCGCGATCGCGCCTGGTGTCCAACCGGGACGGCACCGTCGTTCACAGCGGTCGCGAGGTGCTCAAACGCCTGGTCACCCAGGTCAGCAACCCAGTTCGCTGGGATCTGTGCATGGAGACGTTCAAGGACTTCGGAGTGACCGGTCTTATCGAGATCCCCCCAGCCGGCGCTCTGGCGAACATGGCCAAGCGAGGACTTCCGGGCGTCGAGATCCTCGCCCTGAAGTCCCCCGACCAGCTCCCAGAAGCCCACCGAATGATCCGCCAGCACGCCCCCGAGGCAGCCTGATCGCCAATGCCAAGCCACGCCCGATTCACAACGTCCAAAGCACCCGTCCGAACCCCGCGGAGACCATGAGATGACCACGACACTCCCCCAGCCCCGCCCGACGCTGAACGACCGGACCGGACCTGCACATGCGCGTCTCTTGGGCGTTGGCGGCTATCGACCCGAACGCGTGGTCACCAACGATGAGATCTGCGAGCACATCGACTCCACCGACCAGTGGATCCGTGACCGCACCGGCATCGTCACGCGTCGATTTGCGGCTCACGACGAGACCGTGGTCGACATGGCGGCCGCCGCATCCGGCGACGCACTGAAGGCGGCCGGCATCACCGGGTCGCAGGTCGGCGCTGTCATCGTCGCAACGGTGACCCACCCCTACCAAACCCCATCAGCCGCAGCCTCGCTGGCGGAGCGCATCGGCGCCACACCCGCTGCCGCATTCGACATCTCCGCAGCCTGCGCCGGCTACTGCCACGGCATTGCGCTGGCCAACGATATGGTCCGCGGCGGCACCGCGGAATACATCCTCGTCGTGGGGGTCGAGAAGCTGTCCGACTTCACCGACAAGAACGACCGCGGATCAGCCTTCATCTTCGGCGACGGTGCGGGCGCCACGGTCGTCGGTCCCTCGGACTTCCCCGGGATCGGCCCCACGGTCTGGGGCTCCGACGGTTCCAAGTGGAAGACCATCTCGTCGCGCAACTCCTGGATCGAGGTACGCAACGGCGGAGGCGACGTCGACTGGCCGGCGATCACGATGGAGGGTCCGGCAGTATTCCGCTGGGCCGCCTTCGACATGGCTCCGGTGGCCCAGGCCGCCCTCGATCAGGCGGGCATCAAAGTGGACGACCTTGATGCCTTCATCCCCCACCAGGCCAACAACCGCATTACCGACACGTTGGTCAAGCAGCTCAAGCTGCCGGCGCACGTCGCGGTGGCGCGCGACATCCAGGAGACGGGCAACACCTCAGCTGCCTCGGTCCCCCTGGCAACCCAGCGGATGCTTGACTCCGGACAGGCGCCGCATGGCGGTCTGGCCCTTCAGATCGGGTTCGGCGCCGGTCTGGTCTATGCCGCGCAGGTCGTCGTCCTGCCGTAGGAGCTCCCGCTGACCCGACGGGATATTCGGGTCAACAGCACAACCGACAGATCCCCAAGCACCACCACAACAAGGAGCTGGCCTGATGGCCCAAAGCGAAAAAGAGATCCTCGACGGTCTCGCCGAGATCGTCAACGAAGAGACCGGTCTGGAGACTGCCTCCGTTGAGCTCGACAAGTCCTTCACCGATGACCTCGACATCGACTCCCTCTCGATGATGACGATCGTCGTCAACGCCGAGGAGAAGTTCGGCGTGCGCATCCCCGACGACGAGGTCAAGAACCTCAAGACGGTCCGCGACGCCGTCAGCTTCATCGCGAGCGCGCAAGCCTGAGCTGGTTCTCAGCCGTGGTGCGTGGCCGCTGATCGGCGCCCGCGCACCACGCTTCGCCCAGTGCTTCATCCTGCAGCGGGCCATCAACCCCTTGCAAAGCGCAATGTATGCCGGACCCTGCGTGTGCCTCCGGCCCCACTGAGAACAAGGAGCAACCCCCAATGACCTCGAATCGCGAGAAGCGGATCGTCGTGACCGGTCTGGGTGCGACCACCCCTGTCGGGGGCACCGTCCCCGAGAGCTGGGAGGCAATCCTGGCCGGAGAGTCGGGTGTCCGCCTGATGCCATTCGACTGGGTGGAGACCTTCGAGCTCCCCGTGAAGATCGCCGCGACCATCAAGGTGTCGCCCCTTGATCTCCTCGCCAGAGTGGAAGCACGTCGCCTCGACCCCGCTGGTCAGTACGGTCTGGTCGCCGCCCGCGAAGCCTGGATCGACGCAGGCACACCCGAGGTTGACCCCGAGCGGCTGGGAGTCGTCATGGGCTCAGGCATCGGCGGTGTCAACACACTGCTTGACCAATGGGACACCTTGAAGGAGAAGGGCGTTCGCCGCGTCTTTCCGCTGGCCGTGCCAATGCTCATGCCCAACGGACCAGCCGCTGCGGTGTCCCTCGAGCTCGGCGCCCGGGCCGGGACGCACACGCCGGTGAGCGCGTGCGCATCTGGAGCCGAGGCCATCGGCCTTGCCATGCAGATGATCCGAAGCGGGCGAGCCGACATCGTCGTCGCCGGCGGCACGGAGGCTGCGATGCACCCCATGCCGATCGCCGGGTTCACCGCTATGCAAGCCCTCTCGACCCGAAATGACGATCCCGAGGGCGCCTCCCGCCCCTACGACACCGGTCGCGACGGTTTCGTCCTTGGCGAGGGAGCCGCTGTGGTCGTCCTCGAGAGTGAGGAACATGCCAAAGCCCGCGGCGCACGGATTTACGCCGAGTTAGGCGGGCTCGGTATGTCGTCGGACGCCCATCACATAGCGGCGCCGGACCCTGTGGGCGCAGGCGCCTCGCGTGCCATGCGTGAGGCTGTCGAGAGCGCCGGACTCTCGGCGAAGGACATCGTCCACATCAACGCCCACGCCACCTCAACGCCCGTGGGTGACATCGCCGAGTCGAACGCCATTCGTCTGGCATTTGGGGACGAGGCCGACCACATGCCGGTCAGTGCGACCAAGTCGATGACCGGCCACCTGCTTGGTGCCGCGGGCGCTCTGGAGACGATCTTCAGCGTTCTCGCCATCTATCACCGTCTGGCACCCGCCACGATCAACCTCGATGACTTCGACCCGGCGATCTCTCTCGACGTCGTTCACGGCGAGCACCGCAAGCTCCCGGAGGGTGATATCGCGGCCCTCAACAACTCCTTCGGCTTCGGTGGTCACAATGTGGCTTTGGCTATTCGAAGCGTCTAGCGACGGGGCGAGGCGGGACCACGGGAGCGTCCCGCTCTGGCCTCAGCTCACCTTGTGAAGCCAGCGGACGCAGTCTCCGTCTCCTGCATACCGGAAGGGTTCTAGCTCGTTGTCCCAAGCCCGGCCCAACAGGAGGTCGAGCTCCTGGGCAAGGATCCCGGGATCACCCTTGCTGACCGAGATCGCGGCGCGAAGGCGGTCCTCGTTGACGACTGCGTCCCCGGCCGCTGAGGTCCATGTGTGGTGGATCCCCAGGCTTGGAGTGTGAGACCAACGGGAGCCGTCGCTGCCGGGGCTCGGTTCCTCGGTCACCTCGAAGCGGAGGCCGTCCCAGCCGCGAAGCGCGCTCGCGACCTTGGCACCGCTGCCGGCCTCGCCGGACCAGGTCAGCGCGGCGCGCAAGAGTGTCGGGCCCAACGTCTGGCGGGTCCATTCCACCGCGACCCGCTGATCGAGGGCCGACTCGAGAGCCCAGATGATGTGAGGGCACAACGCAGCGGGGGTGGAGTGAATGAACACCACCCCGCGCGTCATGACACGCGGCATTGCAACAGACACCCGGACCTCCTGTGTGCGAGGGACGTCTTCCCCAACGACCTCGACACGGACCGGTTCTGCCACGCAGCGGCTCCCAATGAGCGGGAGTCGAAAGTCATTGTGCCCCATTCGTCACACGAGCACCAGACAACGACGAAACTGGGATATGACAGCGGGGCAGGTGGCCGGCATACGAGGTGACAGGATCGCCGACATGCTTGTTCACCCTTGGGACGCCTCGAGCCATGACGACGAGTGGCGCGCGGTGTTGACCGAGTTCGACTTCGGACAGCTCATTGCACCCGGCGGCTCGGATCGGGAGCTGCCGGTGGTTGTGCCGACTCATTTCATCTTCGACGGTGAGAACACCATCGAGCTGCATCTAGCCCGCCCAAACCCAGTATGGGCAGCACTCGCCGAGCGTCCACGAGCGCTGCTTGCGGTCGTGGCCGACTTTGTCTATGTCCCGGCTGCGGTCAATGCCGATGCAGGGGACGATCCGGCTCTCGGGGTGCCAACGAGCTACTACGCCACCGTTCAAGCGGAGGTTGAGGTCGAGATCATTGACGACCCGGTCGCCAAAGCAGCGATCCTTGCCAGGCAGCTGCGTCACTTTGAGCCCGAGAGCTCCACACGCATGACGCCGAGCACCGATGTGGAAAGCGACGTGAGGCAGATGGCTGGTATTCGTGGGTTGCGCCTCACAATCACCGGTGTCAACGCCAAGTTCAAGTTTGGTGGCAACAAGACCCGGGAGCACCGCGCTGAGATTGCGGCAGCGCTCCAGAGACGCAATGGCCCGATGGACGCAGCAGCCCGGCGAAGACTGCTCAGCCGGCTCCCACCTGACCAACCGTGAATTCAGGGCTATGACAGCGCGATAGGCTCACCAGTCGCACGACCCGGTATGCCGTGCCGCACGGGGCAGTAGCTCAGCTGGTTAGAGCAACGGACTCATAATCCGTCGGTCCAGGGTTCAAGCCCCTGCTGCCCCACAAGGCCGATTCCGTTGTTGCAGAATGGTTTTCACTTGTTTCAGCTTGCGGCTTGATGGGCAACACGTCAGCCGTAGTACCCACCGAGTACACACGAGCCTCGTCCATGCGGTCCGCGAGACCGTCCAGGTCGTCGTCAAACAGGCCCGCATAGACGTCCAGGGTCATGGCTGCCGAAGCGTGGCCCAGCATCCTCTGGACCGCCTTCACGTTAGCTCCAGCACTGACCGCCAGTGATGCCGCTGTATGCCTCAGCTCGTGCGGCGTGAGCCCGTCCAGACCCGCCTCCCTCGCCGCCTGGTCAAAGACGTCCCTGCGGAAGTTTCCGTTCCGCAGCACCCCGCCGCGGTCCCCGGTAAAGAGGAGGTCCTTCGGACCCTTTCCTGCTTTTAACCCGTCAAGCTCATCGACCAGGAACTTGGGAATCGGCACTGACCTCCGCTGATGGTTCTTCGGGTCCCCCCAGACGAACTTCCCGACATCCTCGGTCACCGACTCCGCAATGTCGAACCGCCGTCGCATCGTGTCGACTCGTCCGACCCGCAGAGCCGCCAACTCACCCCACCTAAGGCCGCAGTACGACAGGACGAGGATCACAGTCCGCGACTCCCCCGCGGCGTCTGCCAGAGCCGTGACCTGCTCATGGGTGAGGAAGGTTTTCTCAGGCTTCCCTGCCCTCGGGAGCTTCACGCCGATCGCCGGGTTGGCAGAGAGTCGCTTGCTCCGGACGGCCGTTTCCATGAGCAGGGAGAACACCCGGTGAGCTTGTCGAACCGTAGACCCCGATAATCCCGAGCCGGTCATGTCGGAGACCCATCCCTGGACTTCAAGGAAGTCGACGTCGTGCAGGCTGTAGGCGCCCCATTTCGGAAGGATCTGGACTTTGAGCAAGCCCTTGTACCGGGTGCGCGTCGACGGTTTCAAGTGCCCCTGGGCCGCAATCCACTTCTCCGACCACGGCGCCACCTTCATTTGGCCAGCCTGCGGATCCTGGTATGCACCCCGGCGCATGTCGGTCCGGACCTCGGCTTCGTAGTCGACGGCTTCCTTCTCCGAGACGAAGGTCCGCGCCTTCTGCTTACCGCTCGGATCCCTGTAGCGGACCAGGAAGCGCTCCTGGCCACGGATCCGCCGGCGCTCAATGCTTGCCATAACCTCGACCCTCCAGTGTCTGTCGTGCATCCGTTTGGCGCTGCTCCAGTGTCAAGACAGCCTTTCGGCGTCTTCTGAGTTGACCCGGACCTTCACGTCCGTCGTCTCGCGCCTTGTCTTTCTGCTCCCAAGGCAGGCTACGTCCCGGTGGTGACGTCGCCACTTGCCATGGACTCATGCGGCGCTTGGGCCGTCGCTTTGGCTTTGCAGCCAGGTGATGACTTCGTTGTGCCAGTAGCGCACGCCGCGGCCGACGCGGAAGCTGTGCGGGCCGGTCCCGAGGTGGCGCCAGTAGCGCAGGGTGGCGATGGGCACGCGGACGATCGCGGCGACCTCGCTGATGGTCAGCAGCTCGTCGCCTGCGGGCGGCCGGTCGTTGGGGTGACTTTGTTGGGTCATCGTGGGCTCCTTCGTCGGCACGTGTCGAACATGGCAGGAGTCTCGCGAACGGACGTACCCTAATTCGTGCCCCCTGGGGCGTTAATCGAGGGGGTACGTAGCGAGTTGGCGCGCATATGCGCAGGTCAACGCACGTACCCCCAGTCGTAAAAGATTTCTTGCGGGAAACCCCTTGTCGGCGGCGCTCTCCTGTCGAGATCCGCCCAGACCACCAACGAGCCCCGAGGTCGACGACGTCTGAGCGCATCGCACGAGTGAAGCATCTGGCCACAGTGACGAGCTTTCGCCGTCCGCAAGTGCGAGCCCCATGGGGCCCGGCCCATGAGCACTCGCGAGGTTGAAGTACGAAGAACCCTTAAGACGGCCCCGGCACCGGGGGAGGCCTTTGAGTCAACAACAGGACTTGCGGGATATCCGGGTCGTCTACATCGGTGGGCGGGCATCACCTAGGCCAACGTTCCCCAAAGACACGTTCGCCGTGGTCTGTGCTGATACATCCCGCACTGGTCATCCCCGTCGCCCCCCCGTTTCGCCTGCGGCTGCGTGCAGCAATATCCGGAGCCTTGGGTCGTCGTCGGTACGCAGACGACCTGAGGTCAGAGACTGATCCCGCGGCTGGGCTGGTGTATGTAGTGCACCTCGGATCGTTCGTGCTGGCGCCCGATCCCCTGCCAGGGTGCGACCACTGGCGCCGCACTGGCCCCGCGCTCCTGTTGCCGCTTCTCTTCCAGTTCGGTTGCCCAGCGGTGCCGTTCGGTCTCGATGCGTTCTGGGGGCAGCGTGCGGAGGGCGGGTTCGCCCAGCGCCGCGCGGACCCGGGCTTGGGCGGCCTGGAGCTGGTCGGTGAGCTGGGCGACGTCCAGCTGGCTTTGCGTGAGGTGGCCGGCGGGATCGGGCAGCCAGGCGAGGTTGCCGTGGTCGACTAGTTCGGCGGGGTAGTTGGTGCGTGCGTTGTTGTAGGCGTTCAGGGTTTGCTCGGCGGTGTGGCGGGCGGCTTGGGCTGCGGCTTTTGCGGGTGCGTGGTCGGGGTGGGCACCTTCAGCAACAGTCCGGGCGTAGGCGGTGAAGGCCTGGCCGAGGTTGGGGTCGTCGTAGCCGCCGGCCAGGACGGCGAGGTGGTCGGTGTCGGCCGGCAGCCAAGCCACGATCGGGCGCCACTGCTGTCCCCACGAGCGGAGGTGTTGTTCGGCGCGTCGCACCGCGCCGCGGTGTTGGCCGATCCGGCCGCTGCCCGCGCCGATGGTTCGGGCGGCCGCACGCGCGCCGGGTCGGGGGGTCTCCCATTCCCGGTGCAGCCGCCCGGCCAACTGGGTGGTGTCGTTGTCGACGAGTTCGCATAGCTGGTCGGCGTGCTGACTCGCCTGGGTGGCGTTGGCCCGTGCCTGCTCGTAGGCCGTAAGGCGGGCGTCGACTTGTGCGTCGTGTTGGGCGCGCAGGGGCACAACCTGGGCCAGCCGGTCACATTGGGCTTTCGCGGCGGTGAGGTCCTGGGCCAGGTCGTGTTCGCCGGTCCAGGCGTCTCGAAGGTCGGACAGGGCCGCCTCGAGTGGGCGGTGGGTGGCGTACTGGGAGGCTTCTTGGGCTGCGAGCCGGGCGGCGTGGGCCGGTCCGAGGTCGGCGCGGTCCCGGCCGAAGACCTCGATCCACTGCTCGCGGGCCATCTCCGGGGTGTCGGCGACCAGGTGGGCGGTGTTGAGGTCTCGGCCCCGGGTCATCCCAACGTACGCGGCTGCCGCGCCGGTGTGTTCACCGATCAGCAGGTGCGCGGCGCCGGTGGTGGCTCCCTGGGCGCCATAGATCGTGGCGGCGTAGGCAAGCTCGACGTGCTCGCGCACGTACGCGCTGGGCAGGACCCGCTGGCCGCGGCTGCCGGCAACAACCACCGACCCGTCGGGGCGCAGCCCCGTCACCGTCCAGGTGTCACGATTGGCGACATCGGTGTCGCGGTCGTTGCGCCGCGTGGTGACGTGGTCTCCGGCCCCGACCCGTTCCCCGGCCCAGGTCGTCACCGTCTTTGTGTCGTCAACGCGGCCGGCGGCGACGAGCTGTTCGCGGATGGAGGCGTTGAGCTCGGCGACCTGTTCGCGGGTGTCGGCGACCACCAACACCCCACCCCCAACCCCATCCGTGTTCCCGTGCCTGTTCCCCTTTCCCTTCCCTGGGGTCGTTGCGAAGGCGTTCGCGGTGATCGAGGCCAGGGCCTGGGTGCGTTCTGCTTCGCTGGGGTAGATGCGGACCTGTCCTCGGGCGGCCAGGGCGTCGAACACCACCCCAGGGCTGTCGGGTGTGCCGGTGCGCATGGACAAGCTGAGCTGGGCGTAGGCCGGGTCGGCGAACCGGTGCACCCCCTCCAACGTCAGGGAGGCCCCTGGGTCAGCCCAGCGGGCGGCCAGGTCCAGGACACCGCCGCGTCCCACCGCTGGGAGCTGGTGGCGGTCCCCGACCAGCGCCACCCGAACCTGGTGGTCGTCCGCGATCAACATCAACGCCCGGGCGCTGTCCTGGTCGAGCATCCCCGCCTCATCGACCAGCAACAGGTCCCCAGCCCGCAGCACCGCGGCGGGGGCCGGGCCGGTATACGTGCGCCCCGTGTGCGGGTCAAGGTCACCGACCCACAGCCGGGTCCAGGCCCCGTCGGCGTTCCACCGGTGCCCGTGCTGGTAGGCCAGCCATGCCGCGGAGAACGCCGGCGCCCCGACCTGTTGTGCGGCGATCGTGGCGGCCTTCAACGTCGGGGTGACCACGACCAGCCGCCGCCCCTGACCGTCCAGGACGGTTCGGGTGGCCGCCAGGGTGGTGGTCTTACCCGCGCCCGCAGCGCCCTGCACGATCAGCAGTCGGTGGCCGCCGCCCATCGCGGCCACCACCCGCCGCTGCCCCGCATCCAAACCCTCCGAGCCCAACCCGTGCCCCGCAGCCAAACCCTCCAAGCCCAACCCTGCGTTGGCCAAGGCGCCGTCGGTTGGGACGGTCGGGGGTCGGGCCTGGGTGGTTGCTGCGGCGCGGGCGATGAACCGGGCGGTCAGGTCGGCTTCGACGTCCAACACCCGCTTCGATGTCAACGCCCTGATGTGTTCGGGAACACCACCGCGGCGGCCCAGCAGCGGCACACACCTGGCCAGGGCGCGGGCGGTGAGGTCTTCGGCCAGCTCCAACCGCGCCGGCGGGTCGGTGATGATCCCGCTGGCGGCGATCAACAGTTCGACCTGCCCGCGGACATCGGCGGCGTTCCAGCCCGAGCGCGCCGCGCCTAACCGGGTCAGGACGACCTCGACTGCGCGGTCGCGGTCCAAGGTCCCCACCCGCACCGGCTGCCCAGCCGGCGCCGGAGCTGCTGCCGGGGCGGGTGAGGGGGCCGGGTCGTGGTAGCCGAGCCCGGCCAGCTCCTGAACCCAGGCCCGGGCAAGGTCGGCGCCATCTTTGGGGACGACCTTGTCTGGCCGGTCCTGCGCCCACGCCCGGGCATCCCAGGAGCGCCGCAGCCCCGGGCCGGGCTCGGCGCCCGGGTGCGCGACCCGCCAGGTCGCCTCGTACCGGTCCACGTTGCGGCCGATCTGCGCCGCCCGCGCGCTGAACGGTCCGACGAACCCCGCCAGCTGCACGATCTCACCCGATTCGTGGTCGAGGGTGAACCCGTGGCCGGCAAGGGCCGCCCGAAACGCTGGGTCGCACATCACCGCGGCGTGACCTATCCCGTTGATCGCCCCCAGGCTGTCACGCACCCCTACCGTATGCAGCCCCCGCCACGTGTCCTCAGCGAACACCCGCGCGTTGATCTGCAGGTGCAGATGCCGGTGGGGGTCACCAGCCCTGGACGTGTAATGCCGCACCACCACCGCCTCAATCTGTTCCACCGGGACCTGGACCTGGGCGCCCCGCGGCCCGACCCGGGTGGTCGCGTGCTCGGCCAACCATCCGATGATCTGCGCCGCGGCCCGGTCCTGCGCGCCGTCATACGCCGCGGCGATCTCGGGATGAAGCGCTGCGGCAAGCGACCACGACTTCGGGCCGTTGACCACGACCTCCACGAACCGCACCGCAGCAGCGTCCGTGCGCACCCTGCCCTTGAGGGCACCCGTGTCGGTGTCGTACCCACCCACCCACGCCTCATAAGCGTCCCCGGTCAACGTGCCCCCATCACGCACCCCCGCGCGTACCCCCGCACGTACCCCCTCCCCTGGGCGGGCGAGGTACCGCTGCGCAACGCCCGTGCCCTCGCCCAGGTAGTAGTCATCCGCGCGGGAACGGTCGGCCTCGACATAGCTGCGCGCAGCAGCAGGCGAGCCGCGATAGACCTTTAAGCCACCATGCATTTCCAACACCCACCAACAATGACCAGCAAACGCGTTTTCGGGGCGCCTGAAAGGCGACCCGACCTACCAATATTGGTAGCATGCGTGCCGCTAAAAGATAAAGAGTTGGAAAAGGCTACTTCGCTTTGAAAGCTGTTGGTAGCGATATTCATTCGTGTTGGATGCGGTATTCCGCTCGAAAGGCGACGTATTCGTCGTGTGCGACATGGTCCTGCTCCCATGCTCAGGCACCTTGTCGGCGGGGTTGACCACAGCGCAAGGGCGGTCCGCGGTGAGTCAACCCCTCGATGATCTTCGAACGCGGGGGTCCGGTGCGTCCGCGATCGACAGGGGTCTTGCTACGGAGAAGGCGGCCGGTAATCGTTGAGCGAAGTCACCGCTTTGCCGACGTCAGAGGTGCTCCTGCGTGGCTCTGACGCGAGGAGACGAGTAGGCAGCGTTCTCCGCCAGGCAACTGAATCGCATACGCCGACGCGAACGATGGATCGCAGTTCACCGTCACGGTGGTCTCGGCCCCAACAGCAAAGGTGCGACGTTCTTGTAGGTCATCGGCGGCGCAGGATGATGTGCAAAGACTGAGGGTCACGGGTACAGCGAGTTCATTCACCACCCGGACGTCCACGCTGGCTGAGTGGCCGCGAGCCTCGGCCACCAGTGCGACCCACAGCGTCATGGGTCGTCGTGGTGGTGCGGGTGCTGCCGTTGGCGGCCACCGTGCCCGTTGCCGGTGTGAGGGACCTGGTGAAGGCCAGGGTTGACGTGCCCCCGCCGGATGCGGTACTTACGGACTTCCATATCGCCCGCTCAAGGATCGAACTCAGTGACTCACGCGAAAGGCGAGAGCTACGAGGTAACAAATCACGGCAATGACTTCGGGCCAGGGCAACTGGACTCGGCTCGTCGATGTTCCGTCCGAGTCCGGCTTGCATGCAAGTTGAACTTCGCGCAGTTTCCTGGCTAAAACGTCGACGACACTTCGTCCAGGTTTCGCGGCGTTGGCCCGCTGAACTGCCCAGACTCCAACGCGCCTTCCATTGGTCGTCTTAATGCTCAGCATGAACGACCCAGAGACGAAGTCCTCGATCTCAGACCAGGAGAGATTATTGATGCGCAGCGGGTTGCGCACAGTAACACCCGAACTATCCCATGCGATTCGTGGGCGAAGGGAAAGACGTGTGCCGGAGAGCAGAGTCGCCGTCACCATTCCTCCAAAGAATGGAAGATACGTCCAGTCCTCAACGCTTCCATCGGGTCGAAGGGTCACGACGGCTACCGCTATCGTAACTACTAAGAGAGCAGCCCCTCCTAGCCGCATCGACCAAGGGGCATACGACCCCTCCGTTACGTGAGACTTCTCGGCCATTGGTCCTAGCATTCTCTTCGTCGGGCGAAGCTGCAGCCAACCCTAGCCTCGTCAGCGGCGCCGAAGTAAGCATTGAATGCCCATCGTGCGGGACGTCCCATCTTGCCGACGATCGGAAGCGCCGCCCTGCCTAAGCCGTACCCGAAACCGGCCGATAGAGCGGTGACCCCGAAATTGCGAGCTGCCCTACTCACGCTAAGGTGTCTGGGCCCCTTGACGTCTGCTGCCGCCCGGATGCCTCCAGCCACCAGGGTCACTACCAGGCAACCGAGCAATGACCCGATGATGCACGTCGCGATCGTCGCGATCTCAAGGATTCCCCGCCAATGCTTTTGAACTCGATGTGCCTGTTTGCACGCCCAACCCCACCCGGACCAACACTGCCCGGTTAGGTCGAATTGGTTGATGGGGTCGGTGGGGTAGGCGTAGGCATTCGGTGAGCCGCCGGGGACGGGGTCGGTGGATAGAAATCCTCCGGTGGTGGGGTCGTAGAGGCGGACGCCCATCAGCAGGTCGCCGGACGGCGTCTCGGCGGAGCGCTGCTTTCCACCGAGCCAGTCGTAGCGTGCGGATCCGGTGCCCGCGATGGCGTTTCCGAACTCGTCAGCAGCCATCACAACGACCGGAGTGTTCAGGTCGTTGGTGGGAAGTGCCATGATGACGTCGCCGTGCAGGTCGGTGAGCTGCAGGATGACGTCGCCGTTGCCCGAGGAGTAGATGGTGCTGAGATCACCCCCGATGTCGTGGATGTTGCGGGTGTAGTGTCCCGAAACGGTGTCCTCGACCGTCCAGGCGGGCGAATCAGACGACCCGTCATAGTGGTTGGTCCGGGACGCGGTCTGTGTCCAGGTGCCGGCATTGTTGGTCTGTGCCGTGTATGACCTGATGCGATCGCCCGGGTCGAGCTGCCAGGTGTTCCGGTTGTTGCCTGAACTCTGTTGGTAGGCAAGGTCGTTGGCGTAGTACGACGTGGTCGTGCTGTTGGGCTTGGCGGTGACCCGGCCTTGGGCGTCGTATGTGTAGCCGGTGTCGGCCAGTCGGTCGGCGGTGTCGTAAACGTGGTTGACGCTCGTGCCGCCGCTGGTAGAGCAGGGCGCGTTTGCTGCGCCGAGCGCTGTGGTTAGCCCAGTACGGTTGGAGTTAGGGTCCAAGGCGTACTGACGGGTGGTGCAGGTGCTGCTTGTCACCCCGGTGCTGGACCGGTTGAGAACGGTCTGGTTGACGTTCGAGAGACGATTGGCCGCGTCGTATCCGTAGGTGTTGCTGACTCCTAGTCCGCCAGATGTCGACAGGGACCTGCTGGTCTTGAGTCCGGCGCCGGAGAATCCGGCCTGGTCGGAGACCAGCACATTGCCGCTCGTGTCGGTGTAGACCCGGGAGGTGGTCTGACTGGTCTCGTCGGTCGTCACGTTAAGGGTGATCGAGCCGGGTAGCGACTCGCTTGTCAGGTTCCCGTCCGCGTCGTATACCGCGCTGAACGTTCCGGCGTTGGAGTCGGTCTGGCTGGTCACCAGGCCGCGCGGGTCCTTGCTGGTGTCGTAGGTGTAGGTGGTGCTGGACGGCGCGGAGTCACTTGTCTGGGTCGGGCGGTTGAGGTTGTCGTACTGGATGGTGGCAGTGTTGCCGTCGGCATCGGTGGACGTGAGGACCCGGCCGAGCTGGTCGTAGGCCGTGCCGAGCCTGGCACCGTCCGGGGTGGTGGTTGCGGTGGGCAGACCGTTTGCGGCGTCGTACGACGTGGTAGTCGTCTGTACCGTTGCTCCGAGTCCCGACACCGCCACGGTGGCAGTGCGTCCCACTGCGTCATAGGTCGTCGCGGTGGTGCGGGTGCTGCCGTTGGCGGCCACCGTGACCGTTGCCGGTGTGCCGTACATCGTGTAGGTGGTTGTCGTGGTCGCCCGCTGGGTGGGGTTGCTGCCACCACCGGTGATCGCACCGGCCGGGGCGCTCTGGCAGACCAGGTCCGCCCACTCGGGGTGGCCGCCGCACGGTGCGACGCCGGTGGCCGTGTAGTAGCTGGTCAACGTGGTGCCTGCGTCCGAACCGGTCGAGGACGGCTGGGAGCTGGAGATCACGTCACCGGCCGCGTTGTACCCGGTCGCGGTTGTGATCGCCAGACCGGCCGGGTCGGTCGTGTCCCAAATGGCCTTCCCTAGGTTCCAGTCGTACCCCTTCGTGCTGGTACGGGTGTCCGCCTCGGTGCTGTACCCGGCGATAGCGCTGCCGGTGACCTCGGTGGTCACCATGTCGGAGACCTTCGCGGAGCCGTCCGTGGGCCGGCCCTGGTCGTAAGAGTTATGGGTGTGGGTTCGAGCGGCGACCACGGCACCGGCGAGCAGTGCGGCGCTGGTGCCCGACGCGGCAAGTGCGTGTTCCAGAGTGACCTGGTGCAGGGGACCGTAGACGTCATTTAGGCGCTGGCCGACACTGTCATAGACCTTTTGGGTGGAAAGCAGCGCGGCTCGCTGCGCGGTGGTCATCGAGGCCAAACCGAGCACGTTGAGCTCGTTGTTGGTGCTCGCCGCCAATGCCAGCTCCCGGTCGCCCGCGCTGAGTTCACGGACGATCCGGCCGACGTTGTCGAAGTCGGTGGTGCTCAGATGCCCGCCGGGGGCGGCGGTGTTGGTCTCGGCGCCGTTCACATCCAGGTAGTGGATCGTGGCCCGGGCGTACGAGCCGGAGGTCAGGTTTCCCCTGCCGGTGTTGGAAACAGGGACCTGGTCGGCGGGGAAGATCGCCGTCGCGTCGGTCGGTGCGTCAGCCTGCGCCCAGCCGGCCACGTCAGAGGCGCCCATCGCGTTCGGGCCGCCGGTCGCTGTGGTCAGCGGAACGTCGTAGACCACCGTGGTGGTCGCCGTTCCGTTGGTCTGCGATGCCGATCCCGGGGTCAGGGTGGGGCGCGAGACGTTGAGCAGGCGACCCGGGTTGGTGTCCCCGCCCGTGCCCGCGGTGCCGTACGTGAGGGTCCAGGGCAGCTGGCCCGCCGGGGTCACCGCGGTGACGTGGCCTGCGGCGTCGTAGGCGTAGGAGGTCACCAGGTTCGGCGTGACCCGCGGGTCCCACACCTGGCGCAACACGCCGTTGGAGTCGTACGCATACTGGGCCACGGGCGTGCCGATCTCAGTGCCGGTGGCTGGGTCGGTAGCCCACTGCGTGATCTTGTTGATCTGAGCGGCGTAGTCACCAAAGGTACCGGAGGTGATGCCGGTGGCCGTAGTGGCGGCGGCGTAGCCCAGATCCAGCACCCGGCAGGCGACGGCCGGCGTGGCCGGCGTCAGGCACGAGCCAGTGAGGTCGACGATCGCCGAGGTCGGCGCCGCCACGCGGGCCAACCGCATGGAGGTGGTGCTGCCGGTGGTCACCGAGTCGAACCGGAACCGGTTTGCGCCGCCGCTGCCGCTAGGGCTGGTCGAGGTGATCGCCCAGACCCCCGCCGTGGTGGCGGACTTGCTGAAGACCGTGACGTTGCCGGCGGTGTCCGCGAGGGTGAAGCTATCCGCCGTGCTGTTGTAGCTCAGCGAGTCGTCCTCCGCCCCCGGTTCCGGGCTCCAGGAGCCGTCGATGTTCTTCGTGAACGAGATCTGGGACCCTCCGGACCCAACCACTTGCACCGCGGTGGAGGTCACGGTGCGGATCTCGGTGTAGTCAGTCAGCGTCGTGCTCGCCACGCCGGTCATGGCCCAGCCGGGCCCGAAGGCCGCGACCTGTCCGGCAGGGGTGCTGCCCTGCGGGCTGCGGGAGTCAAGCGACCGGCCGATCGAGATGCCGAAGGCCGACGCATCGACGCCGTCCAGGGTGAAGTTGCCTGTCGAGTAGTTGAGCGAACCGGGCCCAACTTTGATGGCGGCACCCTGCGAGGCGACCCGGTCCAGGGTGATCTTGACTGCGGACGAGTCGTGGCTGACCAACGAGGTGTCGGTGAACTCGGCGCGGATCTGCACCGAGCCGTCGTCGCCCAGGGTGGTCGGGACATCCCACACCAGTGGAGCGGAGCCACCGTTGGTGACCGCTACCGGCCACTGCGCCAGTGTGGTGCCGCCCGAGGTGACATTGGCCGCCGGGATGTCGGCCCAGCCGTCGGCGTCGGAGCGGCGGTACTGGAACTTGACGGACTGCCACGTCGACGAGGGGGCGGCGGCGGTCAGCGTTGCGCGGCGGGCTGTTCGGGCGCCAGGCGTCGGCGAGGTGACCGCACCGCTGCCGGCGTTGAAGGTGTACACCGTCGGCGCGGACAGGTTGCCCGCCAGGTCCCGGCTGGCCACCGTCAGGGTGTGCTGGCCGTCGGTGGCCGGTGTGGCCGTGACGGCTGCAGCAGGGCCAGTAGTGGCGACGGCGGTCTGGGCGCCCGAGTCCAGCTGCCAGATGACTCCGGCCGTGTCGGTGCCGCCGGGCGCAGGAGTGATGGTGAAGACGCCGCTCTGGCCTGCCCCTTTGGCCCAACTTCCGGCCGGGTAGTCAGTAGAGGCCACCGTCGGCGCGTTGGGCTTGGTGGTGTCGACCGTGAAGACCAGGCCGCTGGGAACGGTCTGACGTGACCACAGGGAACCGGAGTAGCCCCACGGCCAAGCGGTGTAGGTGTGGCCGTCCAGCAGCTTGCCGGCGGGCACGGAGGCGCTGGAAAGGCCCCCGGAAGCGGTCCAGGAGCCGTTCAGGTTCGCGAGCACCTGGGTGTTGCCGCCGCCAGTGGTGTCGTACACGTTCCACTGGGCCATGACCTTGCCGCCGTCGGCGTTGGTGACGGCGGCCTGCAGCTGCGGGGTGGCGGTGTTGCTGTACAGCGTGGTCGTCGTCCCGGAAACCGAGGAGACCCCTGGCGCGACGGTGGGCGAGGTGGCCATCGGGTACGAGTTGTATGTCACCGACAGGTACGGCACGTTCGTGCTGTTGTTCGCTGAGTAGAACCGCTTCCAACTGTTGGAGTCGGTCTCGGTCGTCGCCCGCAGACCCATGCTGGCATAGGTATAGCCGTGGTCACCGGCGTACTGCAGGAACGAGGTCGGGTCAACAGAGACCCAGCCCGGGGTGATAGAGCCGCCGCACGAAGCCGGGTAGCCCTTCGTCTGGGTGGTCGACGCGTACTTCGTTGTCCATGCCGGCTGGTTGGTCCACACCGTGGAGGTGTCGGCTGCTCCGGTCTGCCACAACTCCCACGAGCTCTGCACACAATTGCCAGACCAGTACTCGTACAGGTTCAGCGACGAAGACACGATGTTGGTGTTGACCAGTTGCTGCACCGGGAACTGAAGGAACGACCTGGCCTTGTCGGCGCCAGAGTTGTAGGTTCCCAACTTCAGGTCGGTGGACGCGTACTGCGTTGTCGTGTAGCTGATCTGGGCGAAGGTGTCGAGAACCGTCGAAAGGCTGGCGGACGGGTCAACGGTGACCGGGTACGTCGTCGCCGGGTCGGCCAGGAACTTCGCGTCCGGGGTCAAGGTCAGGTTAACCGTGTTCCCGGACTGGACCATGGCCATCTTGACCGGTGCCCGGTGCGGGTGCTCCAGGGACTTGGCGTCCACCGTCGCGTCCCACATCACCGGCGCCGGAATCGTGCCGGCTGGCTTACCGGCCGCGTCGGTGAAAATGACCGAGCCGTCCTTGGACTGCTTGGCCTTTAGTCCCGTGGCCGAGACCGGAATCGTCACCGTGTAGCCGGCCGCGGGAGGTGACTTTAAGACAACATTCTCCTCGAACCCGGTCCGCGTCGCCTGCACCGTCACGTCCGCGCCCGGGGTGACGTCCTTGTACGTGGCGGTATCACCCTTCAGAGACGGCTTCGGCAGACTCCCCTGCCAGCCGACCGACACCTGGTGGTTACCCGCGCCTTCAGCGGCCAACGTCACATCCTTGCCGCCGCCAGTCAGCTTCAGTCCGTTGGCGTGAGCCTTCGGCGCCACCGTGCCGTCCGCGCCGGCCTGCAGCGTGGTTTCGACGTCGACCCACTGCCCGCCGCGCCGGAACCGAATCGGCGCAGCGTACGAATCAGTGGTCAGCGTCCCATTCGGGTTCGCCCACGTCGTCGTCTGCGCAGACGCCTCGCCGAGCACCTCGACCTTGACCTTGCGCTGCCGAGCCGAAGCGATCGCTGACACGACATCAGGAGCCGACAGTGGACCGGCCGGCGCAGCCGCCCGGGCCTTCCCAGGGACAGCCGCCTGTGCGGGTGCGACCGTGACCAGGCCCACAGTGGCGATCAACACCGCGGCAACGGCAGCCGCCAGTGGGCCGGTCACACCCCGGCGGGCCAAGGCGTTGAAGAAGGACGACGGGACGGGAGAAAACGCAGACAATTCAGGCGCCCCACTAAAGCAGACCCGCCCCACCGGCGGGAGATGTGAGCGGAACATACCCCATGCCCCGGCATGGTCCACACTCGGCACATGACAGCGGACACGAGAAACTGCCCGGAGACGGCCACGAAGCTGCCCGGTGGCGGACATGAAAACTGCCCGCTGACGGACATGAGATCTGCCCGACACGATTCCGTCTGCCTCGCCGCGTCCCGCGGTTGAGGCCCCTCCTGAGGTGCGGTTAGCGGTGCTGAAGCGCCCAACCGCCCCCAGGAGGGACACCGTGAAGTCTGCCGAGGAGATCATGAATATGTTAGATGCGTTTGATTTGACCGGGTCGTTGCGTGATGCCGGCGAGTTGTCCGGGGTCTCACATCACACCGTCGCCAGGTACGTGGCCGTACGAGATAGCGGCCTGGCTGTTTTCGGGGTGACCCGGCCGATGTTGATTGATGAGTTCCTGCCCAAGGTCGAGGAGTGGGTCGACCGCTCCAAGGGCAAAGTCCGCGCTGATGTTGCCCACGACAAGCTGGTCGCTTTGGGCTTCACCGGGTCGGAGCGCACGACCCGCCGGGCGGTCGCGGCGGTGAAGAAGAACTACCGCCTGGGCCGGGTGCGGGTCCACCGCCCGTGGGTCACCGAGCCTGGCATGTGGCTTCAATATGACTTCGGCGACGGCCCGGTCATCGACGGGGCCAAGACGACATTGTTCTGTGCCTGGTTGGCGTGGTCGCGGTTCCGGGTGGTGTTGGCGATCCGGGACAAGACCGCCCCGAGCGTGATGGCGGCCCTGGACGTGACACTGCGCCGCCTTGGCGGGGCACCCACATACCTGTTGACCGACAACGAGAAGACGGTGACCACCGAGCACATCGCCGGGATCGCGATCCGCAACCCGGCCATGGTTGCCTTCGCCAGGCACTACTCGGTCACGATTCTGACCTGTGAGCCGTGCGACCCGGCCAGCAAGGGTGGCAGTGAATCGACGGTCAAGGTCGCCAAGGCCGACCTGGTCCCCAAGGACACCAACCTGCTGGCGGCCTACGACTCGTTCGCGGATCTGGAAGCGGCGTGCGAGGTGTTCTGCGAGCAGGTCAATGCCCGGGTCCACCGGGTCACCCGCCGCGCCCCGGTCGACATGCTCGCCGAAGAGCAAGCCCGGTTGCATCCGGTGCCGCTGGTTCCGCACACGGTCGCGTTCGGGGTGACCAGGACTGTGGCCACCAAGACCCCGATCGTGGCCTACGACGGCGGGCAGTACTCCGTCCCGTCCCACCTGCTCGGCCAAACCGTGTGGGTGCGGGTCCATGGCGCCGGCGCGGGCGAGCAGGTCATCATCGTCCACGTCGGGCCCGCCGGGCCGGCCGAGGTCGCCCGACACCAGCGAGCCACCCCGGGTAGTCCCCGCTTGGACGACGCGCACTTCCCACCACCACCAGCGGGCGCGTTGGGGCGAATCCCCAAGGCCCGCAACGAATCCGAAGCCGCGTTCCTGGTGTTGGGCGACGGCGCCCAGCTGTGGCTCACCGAGGCCGCTGCCGCAGGCACCACCAAGGTCCGCGCCAAGATGGGCCACGCCGTCACCTTGTCCAAGCTGTTCGGCACGGCCGAAGTCGACTGGGCGCTGGGACACGCCGCGGTCCATGCCCGGTTCGGACATGGGGACCTCGCCTCGATCCTGGACCACCACGCGAGCACCACCACCGGCCCGACCCACCGCGCCGGGGAGGACGGGTCTCTGACCCAGGGCACCAGCGGCTGGGCGGCCTTGCGCACGCCCGCCATCGAGGAACCCCGCGACGATGAGCAGGAGGGCGCACTATGAGCGCCGCGCTCAGGACCAAGACACCACCCACGCCGGTGCCGACCTTGGGAGTCCCCGCCGCCCCGCCGCTACCCGAGGACCTCGAAGCACTGCTGCGCCGGTTGCGGCTGCCCCACATCCGCCGCCACGCACCCGAAGTCGTGGCCACCGCCAAAGCCCAACGCTGGGAACCAGTGGAGGTCCTACGCGCGCTGTTCAAAGAAGAGTCCGCAGGACGGGAACGCTCCGCCCTGGCCACCCGCCGCGCCACCGCCGGGTTCCCCACCGGCAAGACCTTCGCGGCCTGGTCGCCGCAGGCGTCCTCGATCCCGGCCCCAACCCAACAGGCCCTGCGCACCCTGGAATGGGTCCACCGCCGAGAGAACCTCGTCGTCTGTGGGCCATCGGGGACCGGCAAAACGTTCCTGCTGGAGGCCCTGGGACAACACGCCGTCGAGCAAGGACTACGCGTGGCGTGGTTCACCCTCGAAGACCTCGGAGGACTCCTACGCCGCCACCGCGCCGACGACACCGTCACCAAGGCCATCACCCGCGTCCTGCGAGCTGATCTCGTCGTGGTCGATGACATAGGGCTGTTGCCGGTTTCTCAGGACGCAGCCGAGGGCCTGTACCGCTTAGTCGATGCCGCGTACGAGAAACGCTCGGTGGCGATCTCGTCAAACCTGCACCCGGCCTCGTTCGACGAGCTGATGCCCAAAACCCTAGCCACGGTTCTTTTGGGGTCGTCCTGAGCCTTTGGGACAGCCACTCGGGCTGTCGAATCGCCTGTGCTGGACGGCTTCTCTTGGGTTGACTGTCACACCCTCCACTTACGTTTCGGCTCATGGAGTTCTGGGCGCAGCGCACCATCTCACCGTTTGATGGGCGCGAGGGGTGGACGGTCGTCGACGACCGCTATGTCGAACATCTGCGTGTCGCGGAGTATCTACGTTCGGTCCTGGATCGCGGCGGCTCGGTCGGGACGGCTCGCACGTACGCGGGTCGGCTGGCGCTGTGGCTGGGCTGGACGTCGACAGGAGGGGTGGATGAGTCCTCGCCCACTGTCGAGCAGGTGGCGGCCTTCGCCCGTTGGCTGGAGCGCACGCCTTCGCGTAAGCATCGGCGCGGCCGCAACCGGCGGCGGGCCAAGGACACAAATGTCGTCACGTTTCAAGCTGCTCGTTCCCCGGCCACTGTTGATGGGATTGTGGCTGCGGTGGTGGAGTTCGTCCGTTTCGGCGCTTACCGGCAGTGGTGCGAACCGGCGGTGGCCGGGCGGCTGAGTTCGCGGGTCGAGTTGCGTTTCATCCCAACGGGTTTGGATCGCGGCGAACGAACTGATCTTCCTGTGGTGCAGCGCCGGGCAGTACGCCGACGACGAGTCGAGCGGCCACCGGCGTGCCTCACCGCGGGCCAGGTCGGAGTCGTGGTGGACGCCTGCGTGAATGTGCGCGACCGTTTCGTCGTCGAAGCCCTCTACGCGACCGGGATGCGCGTAGCCGAGCTCTGCGGCCTGCGCCTGGCTGATCTTCATCTTCTTCCGTCGGCGGCTCACCTGGGCTGCCAGGTGGCCGGTGCACACCTGCACGTGGTTCGCCGCGAGGACAACGAGAACCGGGCTCTGGCCAAGTCGATCTGGCCGCGGGTGCTGCCGGTGACCAGGGCGCTGGTGCGCTGCCACAATGCGTATCGGTTCGTGCGCGACACGGTGCCGGCGGCAGCCGAAAGTGACTACCTGTTGGTCAATCTCTGGCGGCCTCCGCTTGGCCGGGCGCTGCGCCCTGACGCGGTGGAGCAGTTGTTCGTCCGGCTCTCGGGCAAGGTCGGATTCCATGTTCGGCCACACATGCTTCGTCACAGCTTCGCCAGTGAGGTGGCGCTGGCGAGCAAGGACCCGGCACTGGTCAAGGAGCTACTCGGCCACGCCTCGGTCCGCTCCACCGATGTCTACCTGCACGCCCGCTGGGACGACATGCGTGCCGCTGTCGACACCCGTGAACGCACCACCCGGACCCTGCGGTGAGGCGGCAATCGGCCGCAGCGGCGGTGCTGGCGGCCTCGGGCCTGGTGGAACCGGTGGACTGGCGCCTCGAACGGCTCACCGCGCTGATGGGCGAGCACTGGCTTGCTGGCGAGTGGGACGCCGAGCGGTATCTGATTCTCCCGAGCCCGGGCGGGCAGTTGACCCGGGTGCTGCGCTGTGTGGTGGCCGGTTGTCCGAGCGACCGGCATGGAGCCAACATGCTGTGTCATTCCCACGGGCGACAGTTCGATACCTCGGCCATCGAGCAGGTGGGAGACTGGCTGGGCAGCGGCGAGCCCGACGTCGTCGAGCGTCACAGGTGCTCCGAGCAGCGTTGCGCCGTGAGCGACTTCGACGGCCAGGGTTGTCCACGCCCAGCCGAGGGCCCCTGGCGGGTCTGTGATGCACACCTGAAGTCCTGGACCACCAGGCGTGCTCGCGGAGTCACCTTCGAGGCTTTTCTCGCACAGGCTCAGCCGCTACCTGACCTTGGGCCGTGCGTTGCGGCGTGCTGCTACCTGGGCGTGATGCACAGCCACAGCAGATTGTGCGAGATTCACTATCAGGCTTGGCGGCGGGCGGGTCGTCCCACCGGCCGGGCATTCACCAGGTGGACGGCGCTTGTACGCCAGCCGGTCAACAGCCGCGTGTTAAGCCTGCGCGGCCTGCCCACGCTGCTGCGCATGGAGTTGCTCTACGCGATCGGCTGCCGCGCAGCCGATCAGGTCAGTGTCGTGACTGGCGGGATGCGGCCGTGGATCGATCAGCTCCGCGAGGTCGGCGCCGCGTCGGTGACTGAGTTCGACCTAGCCAGCCTCGATGACGTCGGCGACGCCCACCATGTGCGCTTCGCCCGCTTCAGCGTGGACCGGGTCCACCTCGCCTATGCCGACCCTGACGCCGAGCAGCTCTGCGATGTATGGGATCTGCGCCTGTTCGGGCTCCCAGGCAAGAGACGTCTGGACTTCACCGCTATCCGTCAGCACTGGCTACGGGAAGCGACAAAGGCGTGGACGGCAACAACAACGGGCCAGGTCAGTGAGATGGCCCTGCGTCACAGGGTCGGTTCGGTCGCGGTGCTCTCGGCGGTGTTGGCGGCCGGCCCGGGCGGCGGAGAGAATCCTAAGACGCTGGCCCGTGCTGACGTGGAGCGGTTCCTGGCCCGGATTCACTCACCGGCCTTTCGCCCTTCCCAGCGGCCGTTCGGGACCCGGGCCAGGGTCGCAGCCGTCGAAGAATGCGCGCTGATGATCCGCGAGGCGCGAAGCCTCGGACTACTGGCCACTTTGGGAGCGACGTTTGCGTTCCGTCGCGGCGACTCAAGACGCAGCACGATCGAGGAAGGTCCCGGGCGGGCGCTGCCCGTTCACGTCGTCGCCCAGCTCGACAGCCAACTTCATCTGCTCGAGGCTGTCCCTGGGTGTACCGGACCAGCTCGCCGGGCCACCCTTGGCGCGCTCGGTGAACGAGCCGGCGCGGTGGCGGTACTCGCGTACCTGCTCCTGAAGGCCACCGGCCGGTGCGTCGGCGAGGTCGCCAGCTTGCGGCTGGACTGCCTGGACGTCGACGAACACGGCAAAGACGTCCTCGTCTACGACAACCACAAGGCCGCCCGGATGAACCGACGTCTGCCGCTGGCCGACTCCGAGCTGGCGGCCGCGATCCGCATCCAACAGGAGTGGGTGACCGACCGATTCGCCCGCACCGCCCGGGAACGGCTGTGGCTACTACCCCGCCCCCATAAGAACGTTGACGGCAGCCAGCATCTGTCCAGCCACCAGATCCTGACCTGGATCCGCACCTGGGTGGGTCGCATCCCACAAATCGACGCCGGCCCCCTGGACCCCCACGGTGAGCCGATCGCGTTCAACCGGGCCGCGATCCACCCGCACGCCCTGCGACACACCTACGCCCAAACCCTGGCCGATCAAGGTGTGGCGCCGTCAGTACTGCGCGACCTCATGGACCACCGAAGCATGACCACAACCTTGGCGTACTACCGCGTCGGTGACAGTCGCAAACGGGCAGCGATGGAAGCCCTCGCCAGGCACACCGTCGACAACCGCGGCGTCACCCGGCCCGTGCACGGGGAGTCGTCACAGGTCGCCCGCCTCAACGAGCAACTGTCCTGGGTGGCGGTTCCCATGGGCAAATGCTCTGAACCGAGCAACATTCGAGCCGGCGGCCAAGCCTGCCCCATCCGCTACCAGTGCGCCGGCTGCGCACACTTCGACTCCGACCCCTCCTACCTGCCCGAGCTACGCGCGCACGCCGACGACCTGCGCCGCCAGCGGGAAGTGATGCTCACCGCTGGCGCCGCCGACTGGGTGACCGACGGCGTAACCCGCCAGCTCGACGTCATCGCAGGCCACGTCCGTACCCACGAAGAACTCCTCGAATCCCTACCCGAGGATCAGCGCGCCCTCATCCAGGACGCCTCAGCCACTGTCCGCAAAGCTCGTCAGTCGGTACCGGTTGCCTTCGGACAGCGCCTGGCCGGTGGTCATGGCTGACAACAGCGACGCTCTGCGCCGCGCGCGTCGATACGACAGCCGGACGAAACGTCAACGGGCCGCCGAGACCATCATCGCCTTCGAACAAGGTGGCGAGCCGGTCAGCTTCCCGGCCATCGCCCGACGCGCAGGGGTGTCTGTGTCCCTGCTCTACAGCGACCCCGAGCTGGCCTCCCGCATAGCCACTGCCCGCGATCGCCAAAAACAAGCCGGTCGCCACAAAGCCTGGCAGCTTCCAGCCCGCTCGCTGCTGACCGAGCAGAGCCTGCACGCCGAACTGGCCAACACCAAAGAACAGACCCGTCAGCTCACAGAGGAGGTAACAGTCCTAAGAGAGCAACTCGCGCGCCAGCTCGGCGCCGGCGCCGACCTCGCCCGTGGTCACACGATGCGCCCGATGCTCGATCAACTCGAGGGGCGTTCTGCTGAACTCGAAGCCGACAACCACACGTTGCGCCAGCGGGTCACCCAACTCGAGGACGAGCTCAAAGAACGCAGCGAAACCCTCGATGCGGCCCGAGCAACGAACCGCGAACTCATGAACGAGCTGAACCGCGACGCAACCAACCACATCGGCCGCAGTCCTCAGGTCTCATCCCCACGATGAGACCTGAGGACGAGCTGGCCGCTCCGGCGCTTGTGTGTGAACAACGTGCGCCACACCCCACACAAGGGCTGAGCGGCGCAAACGTCCGAGACCCCAAAAGAATCGCCGCCACGGTCGACCGGCTCCTACATCATGCACATGTTTGTCAGACCAGCGGCGAGTCAGTGCGCCTGTCCCAGGCCCTGTCCGGCGACGGAGTCACACCTCTGGGCGGCACCAGGTGAGCACCAACCCCAATGGCCGCGCCAGCGTCATCTACGAATGCCCCGAGTGCGACACCCGCTACATCGACGAGCGACGCTGCCCGGACTGCAACCTCTTCACCCGCCGAATCGGCCCGGGCGGCTCATGCCCCCACTGCGATGAACCAGTCGCTCAAACCGACCTGACCTGACCCACCCAAACCAAGGAGACCCCAAATGCCAAACACCTAAACCAACGCCGTTGGTGGCCGCCACTGGGCAGATCCCATGGCCACCAGCGGGCAGTTTTCATGACCGCCACTGGGCAGTTCCTCATGGCCCTTGACAGCACACTCGTCAACCTCATCAGACCTGCCCGGTGTCTTGATGTCCACCTACGGGGTGCTAACTTCTACGGGCTCGCCGTCGAATTGTCGGGGCTTGAGCACGGGCCCACGCCTTCGCAGACGGTCAAGAGATGTGGGCGCGGAGGTCGGTAATCCATACCGCGGCCCGTGAGGCAATGCCGTTCGCTTCTTTGAACCCGCGCCTGCATTCAGTGGTTCTGAAGGAGTGTCAGAAGACGGTCTAACTGGCCCAACGGCGGTGCTACGGCTTTGCGGAGAGGGTCGACACGACCGAGGCTGATAGATGTGAGTCCGCCTTCAAAGGAAGCTGAGCCCCAGCCCCTCGGTTGAAGAAGTGGAGGCAAGCCGTGTCGCTGGTACGTCAGGCACGCGCCCGGGGCCTGCGTTGACCGGTCCGTACGGGCCGCTCCGGGCTTTGACCAAAGACAGGTCCAGTACACAGCCAGTACACGAAAAGACCGTTGACGGCACTCAGTCACCGTTCCCCTCAACGAAGCTACTTGTGCAATACCAACGCTTTACGCGACTACCAACGATCACCAGCGACCCAGACAATGACCTCATAATCCGTCGGTCCAGGGTTCAAGCCCCTGCTGCCCCACCATCTCGAACGCATTACGAGGCCCTGGTGCGGACGCCTACAGCAGCGGTGGTCCAGCTCGGGACGATCGCCGGCCTGGTCGGCGCGGTCACCCGACCTGGACTCGTTCCTCAGGCAGTTGCTCGAGCTCGCTGCGGTGCCTCAGGACGCCTGAGGCCAGTCCCCCCCCCCGCTCCGCGAGCGGCCGGCGACCGCGGCGTCGTGATCGCGCGCCCACTGCTCGACCGACGTGGCGGCCGACCGGCCAGGAGCGGTACGCTGTCTGTGACGTGGTCGAGGCCGCCGTGCCGGATCAGGCCGAAGACCGAACTGGCGGGACAGCGCTGGCCATCGGACTACTCACCTTCCTTGTCGGATGGACCTCGTTCACCGCGGCAGTCTGGGGGAATGACGCTCTCGCCCATCGCCAGTTGGGCGAGTACCAATCTGCGCCATGGGGGGAAGGAATTCTCGGCCCTCACAGCGCCAGGACGAGTGCCGAAAGAGGAACCTGACTGGGGCAGCAAAGGGTGCGGCGAGTGCTTGGTTATGACCGTCCCGCAACGGGATCGGGCCATGGGACGACCGAAGGCGGCTGTGGGCTGTGAAGTGCAGCGCTTCGTTGCAGCGTTCTGTGATCGATCTGTGTGGCTCTTCCGTCGTCTCTCGCACGCCTGACCAAAGTCGACGACCCCCCAGCCGTCGTCGCTAAAGGGGCGTTAAGTGGTGCTCCGGAATGTAGCGCTTCGTACCGCGTGGCGCACGTAGATCACACCATTGCCGAACCTTCGATGCTCCAGTAGCTCGAGGTCGAGTCGTACGCCCTGGGGCAACGCCGGCTTGCCGCCGCCCACGACCACGGGGCACAGGAGCAGCACGCACTCGTCGACCAACCCGTGCCGGAACGCCTCCGCCGCGAGGGCCGCGCCGCCGATGCTCAGATCCGAGCTGGACGTCTCCTTGAGCTGTCGTACCGTCTCGGGCTCGAACTGCCGCTCGATCCTCGTACGCGCCGTCGACACCGCTTCGAGCGTCGAGGAGTAGACGACTTTGTCGGCGTCGCGCCAGACCTCGGCGTACACGCGGACGACCGCCGGCTCGGTCGTCAACCAGTCGTCGTTCTCCCACACGCGCATCGTCTCGTACATGCGGCGGCCGTACAGCGATGTGCCGATGTGCCGCTCGTGCTCGTTCCAGAACGCGTGCACTTCGTCGTCAGGCACAGACCAGTCGAAGGAGCCGCTCTCGTCCTCGAGAAAGCCGTCGAGCGAGGTGTTGGCCGCGTAGATCAGCTTGCCCATCGGTGCCTCCGGTCGGACGGGTGGCTTACAGCCTGCAGCGTCAAGGCGGCACCGGCAAGAGCATCGACGGTGAGACTCGGTTAGGCGAGCCCCTCTGACATTGTCTTGCCGAGCACTTCGACACTGCGCAGGATTCGTTCCTTGTTCACGTTGCCGAAGCCGAGCACTAAGGCGGCTGGTAAGTTCGCCTCAGCCCTTATTGCGAGTGGATTGCAATAGTCCAGAGGCTGCCTACCCGAAGGCACTTGGCCCTGACGGTCTGACAGCGCACTTGCCGGGCCCACTTGGCATGCTCAGCGCTGTAGACCGAACCCATTGCAGGAACCCCCGCAAGTCATGGGCCCTGGCTGCGGAGGGGCGTGTCGCAAGACTCGTCGGCGACGATCCCGATATAACCTAGATGCTGGGCTCATGGCAGTCAACGGGGCTGGGAGTCGATTGTGTACTGCCAACACCGTTGCAAACATTCGCTTCTGCACGATGAGCGCGCGTCGACGTCCGGTCGGCCATCCGCTATCGGTGCAGCTGGTCTGGCGCCCGAGCTCCGTCGCTGATCACCGGATGCCCTGGGGTTGAGAAGATGGGCGGTGGCTCTTTACCGGGCTGGGAGGTCTCGCTAGGGTTGCCCGCACGGCGGACGCAATTCCTGAACCACCATCAACGAAGACGGCTTCCCCCGCAGGACCAGACATGAGCGGATGGAATACCGACCAGGTCCCTGACCAGAGCGGCCGACGGGTCGTGGTCACCGGAGCGAGCTGCGGTCTCGGGGAGATCACCGCCCGAGAACTCGCTCGCAAGGGCGCTCAGGTTGTGCTCGCCGTCCGCAGCACCAGCAAGGGAGAAGCGTCCGCGCAGCGGATCCACGACGCCATCCCCGGCGCCCTGGTCGAGGTGGCAGAACTCGACCTGTCCGCGTTGGAATCGGTACGCGCCTTCGCCGCCGGACTTCTCGCCCAGTGGCCGACCCAGGACCTGCTGGTGAACAATGCCGGCATCATGATGACCCCCAGAGCCGGACCGCCGACGGGTACGAGCTGCAGCTCGGCACCAACCATCTCGGTCACTTCGCGCTCACCGGGCTCCTGCTCGAAGCACTGGGTCGTGGCACCGGGCCACGGGTGGTGACCGTCAGCTACATCGCACACAAGGGGGGACAGATTCATTTCGACGACCTGCAGCTGGAGCACGGGTACGCGCCGCAGAAGGCGTACCAGCAGTCGAAGCTCGCGAACGCCATCTTCGGGATCGAGCTCGACCGCCGGCTGCGCCGCGGGCTCACCGACCCTCAGCGTCCTGGCCCACCCCGGGTACTCGGCCACCAACCTTCAGTCGACCGGCCCTACGGGCATGTCAGTCTTCGCGATGAAGATCGGCAATGCTCTGGTCGCGCAGAAGGCAGACCGCGGCGCCCTCCCGCAGCTCTTCGCCGCGACCGCGCCCACCGTTCGAGGCGGCCAGTTCTACGGACCTTCCGGCTTCCAAGAGGCGCGCGGCGATCCCCTCGAGGTGCAGGCCATCAGCGCTGCCCACGACCCCGCAACGGGCCACCGGCTCTGGTCTGTGTCCGAGCAGCTCACCGGTGTGACCTTCCCACTGCCGACGCCCACAGCTGAACCGCCCGGCCAACATAGGTGACCAGGCGACGACCGGTAGCGGATCGGCCACCGGTCAGGTAGCCGCGGTCTTTGGTCTTTCTTCGTGAGGGTGTGCGTGCTTCTCCTGAGCGGTACGTCGGCGGAGGCCTACGTCGACCACAGCCGACCGGCAGATCGGGTACGGGGCGCGGGCGTTCCCCCACGCCGTGATCAATCTCGACTAGATCCGGCGATCGCGGCAGCGCTCACCCTTGTAGGGAAAAGGCACAAGGATTTACGATCCGCTAAGGGCCTGCGCTACCGCTGCGCCCACCTCTGAGAGGAGACACAATGCCTACAGTCATCGGCCATCACGACGTGAAGGACACGGCGCATTGGCTTGCCTCGCCGAAACGCGAAGAGGTCTTCGGACCCCTTGGCGTCACCAACATCCGGACGTTCGTCAACCCACAGAACCCGACTCAAGTGGCGGTGCTCATGGACGTTGCCGACATGGATGCTGTCATGGCCCTGATGCAGTCCGAGGTAGGGGCCGAGGCGATGGCGCATGACGGCGTGCTGGCCGACACCATGGTGCTCCTCGTCGAGTCGTAGTCCTTCCTCAGAAGCCGCAGCCGGTGGGAGCTGTCGGCCTTCCTTGACGTGCCCGTTGATCTCACCGCTGCCCGGATGGCCGCCCGTGACGGTAGCAGCCCCGACCCGAACCATCCGAGCATGCGCCGCTACGTCGACGCGCAACGCACCTACTTCCAGAACTGCTCGCCGACCAAACGCGCCGATCTTGTCATCGACAACACAGACTGGGACCGCCCAGTTCTACAGACCGACCGGTAGCGATCCCCAGCGACGGCAAGGGGCCACTCGACGACGCCCTCTTCGAGCGTCGTGACGTTCTGCAGGGGTTGGGCTATCGCGACTCACTCTCATGGCGGTGGGCGATCTTGTCGAGATCCCGTAGGTGTTAAGGATGTCGGGGACGTTTCGGCGGCGCCGATGAGATGCTTGGCTCATGCGCTCGAGTGCCAGAGGCGGCCCTGAAAGTCCGCGCTCGACAGGTCCTGCGCGCGGTTTGGTCTTCGTCGTTTTGCTCGCCCTCGCACTCGGACTGGCCGTCGGCGCGGACAGCCTGGTCGGGAGTTCTGCCCGGTCGCCGTCTCGAACCCCGTTTCTCGACGCGCCAAGCCTCATGGGACCCACACTGGCAGACTCATCTACCAGCCCTCGCCGGGTAGAGACCGCACTGCCGGCGATCGGAGGCTTGGCGCTGATGGGACATCGCGGCGACGCATTCCTGACCCGAAACGACCCTGCCGCCGCCGCTGGCGGAGCTTGGACGGTCGTGGTGCGACAGACCCGCGGCTCTCTGGGCCGCAACGGTGCCGTGGTGACATACCCGGCACCCACCAACGACTTCACAGACATCGGGGCACCAATCCGCGTCGGTTCCGTAACTGGCACGGCCGGTCGCGGCTTCATCCTCTGGCCGCTCGGCAACGGCTACGCCCGGATCCGCGGCGACTTGCCGCAGACCGATCTGGTGCGCATCGCGCAGTTCACCATGCTCTTGTCCGGCCTGCTGCCCGAGGTGCGCCCCACGCAAGGGTTCAGGGTCATCGCCCGGGGCCCATCCCGGCTTCCCCTGATCCACGAAGTTCGGTATAGCAGCGCCGACCTCGGCCTCGTGCCAGCTCTGGGCGAGGGGCTCATCTACACCGGGGTGACCAGCGGCGGGGGGTTCGAGGACGCGCTCTACGCCGCCGGTGTCAGACCTGCCGGTACGGTGCACGGCTCACCTGCGGTCCTGTCATCGGTGCAAGGCGGCAACGCCACCCTGGCCTGGGAACCGTCGGCCGGCGTCGTCGCCTACGTCGGATGGAGCGGCGCCGAGATGAGCACCAAGGCAATCACGGCCCTGCGCGAACTTGCCGCCGGCTCGTACATGCTTACGCCCAGCCAGTGGCTGGCCACCAAACCGGAGCTGGTCGAGCAAGAAAACGACCCAACCGGCTAAAGACAGCTGCGCGATTGATTCTCCGATCATCACGGCATGCCAACATCCGGACATGGCGCGAGTTGCGCGTTAGCGGGCCTCGATGGTCATCGTGCCCTCTCTGGCGGATTCGATAAGGTTTGTTCTCGATTGGTCTCGGGCGGTGGGTGGGTCTGGGTGTCGATTTGGCTCTGGCAGCCTCCTTGTCGGGGTGACACAGTGGCGCCTATGGATGAGGACCCATGGGGGAAATACATGCCGTCAGCGGTTGCCGGTGAAGTGCCGCCGTTGCCGCCGCGGCTCGTAGAGCTGGTCGGCCTGGCTTCCCTGGGAGAGGCGCGGGTGCTCGAGCCCGGTGAAAGGTGGGTGGACCCGTCTGCGGATGAGCTGCCTGAGGTACAGGCTTTGGCCCCCGACGGATGGAGACCGCTGGTCGAGGACGGGATGAGTTGGCTGCTGCCGGCGCTGTGGCCGTCGCGCCATCGTTGCTGGGTCCCGGACCGGTTGCCGCGGATGATGACGTCGGTGCGAATTCAGGGGCTGGGCATTGGCGCCCAATCAGAGATCCGCACGGTTGAAGCTTGGTCCGAGGCGGTCTACGCAGACTTGGCGGAGGAGCAGAAAGAGATGGCTGCGGATTGTGGTCTGCCGGCACCGCCACGGGGCCGGCTGTGGCTGCTGCGCTCGCCTTGGCCGACCCTTGGCCTGGAGCCGATGCTGAGCATGATGCCTCGGCGCTGCAGCGAGCTGGGCTTCGACTGGGACTTGCCCGGATATTTCAAGGCCGCTCGTGAGCTGTTGAGCTGGACGGAGGCGCAGGTGTGGCTGTGGTGGGACGGTCCGCAGGCGGATGCTGCACGGGCGTGGGAGCAGCTGGGACGGGTCGGCCAGGACGTCGCAGGGCTGGTGGTCGCCGCGCTCGGGCCGGCAAGCACGGCCCGGCTGACTGCTCCAGTCGGTGGAGGTGGAGCGGGTCTTAGCGAGCAGCAGGCTCTGGCCTGGGCTGAGGCAGTCCGCAGGCCGGACACGGAGTCCTTGGTGAAAGCGATCACCAGCTGGCGCGCGTTGGGTCTGCCAGCAGACCCGCCCGAGGACGATCACTGGGTGCTGGAAGAAATGGCGCCCGCGGTGGCTGGCGACTGGCTGGCGGATGGGTTCAGCTTCGAGGACGTGGGTGTCTGGCTCGGCGTGAGCCTGGAGTCTGCACGAATGTGGCGTGACTACGGGTTCACGCCGGCGCAGGCACGGGCGCTGCTGGCCGCGGACTCCACTGTGACTCCTGCCGAGGCGGTGACGTTCGACGAGATCGGGATTGATGCCGATACCCGGCTCGGGTGGGTGGAGGCCGGGTTCACCGCGGCACAGGCACGCACCTGGACCGAGGTCGACATTCTGGCTTCGGAGGCGCGCGTGTGGCGGTCGATGGGCCGGAGCGTCGATGCCGTCGGCCGTCACCGGGCCGCCGGTGGCGCGGCTCTGCCCGATGATCTTCAGGTGGGTGGGTTCGCGTTCGGACCCAATCGAGCCGACCGCAACTATGGAGTGGCGGATCCGCCGGGAACCCGCGGACGCATAGCAACAGAGTCATCCCGCGACAACGGCCACCCATAACTGCGCATCTCACCAGCGCAACGGCGGCCCCGTCCGCCAGCCCAGGGTCTCCACAAGCATCCTCATGCGGGTCACACAGATGTGAGCCACGTGCCGTGCCACCAACTCCTGGACAGGCCATCCCCATCTGGGCCAGGCCATGGCCGGATGCCTTGGCTTTTCGCACGTCGAGATGTCGCCGAAGGAGGTTCCTCTTTCGGTGTTCGCTCGGGCGCGATAACGGCCAGGAAATCCTTCCGCTATGGCGCCGAGCGGTAAACACTGAACTGCCGAGGGGCGCATGAACGCGGCCCTTAGGATTCGAGGATGCTGCAGTCCAGCTCGATCATTGCTTTCGCCGGGGCGACCGATCTTGCCAGAGCCCGAGTCTTCTACGAGCACACCATGGGCCTTCGGTTCGTTGAGCAGAACGATTTCGCCTGCGTGTTCGACGCCAACGGCACCATGTTGCGCATCACGGCCGTCTCCAAGGTTGCCAATCCTGGATACACCGTCCTCGGCTGGCGAGTAACAGATATCGAGGAGGCCGTCCATACCCTCACCCTCAAAGGCGTGGAGTTCACCCAGCACAACGGGATGGATCAGGACCTGAACGGGATCTGGACCACACCCGGCGGAGACAAAGTTGCCTGGTTCACCGATCCGGAAGGCAACAACATCTCACTCACGGAGTTCGTCTGAAGGCTCAGTCAAAGCCGGGATTGGCTCCCAGTCGAGACCGTACTCAACTTGCGCGTCTGGTGCGCTTGATAGGCGATGGGCGTTCGTCCGCCGGGACGTTGCCACGTCCGAACCCGCAGTCCCCGAGGACTACACGCGCGCCGCGGCGGTCGGGAGGTCGCAGCTTTCACGAGCTCGACGCCTTCTCCTCCACCACGGGACTCCACTCTTGGAGCGCGTACGACACCGGCCACACGTCACCGTCGTCAAGAGTCGCCGCATCCTGGAAACCCAGGGTGCAGTACCGGTACTTGAACTTGCCCGCGTCCTGGAAGAAGACGACGACCTTGCCGTCCGCGTTCGCGTAGGCGGGCATCCCGCACCAGGTCTTCGGCGACAACTCGGGGGGCGTTGCGGTCACCGTCACGTGCACGCGCTCAGCGAGCCCACGATCCTCCGACGCCATCTCCGCGATGCTGTCGAGGACCGTCTGAAGGCCGTCGGCTTTCTTGGCGCCCTTCTTGCCCTCGGCACGCAACTCGGCGGCGCGCCCCTTCATCGCGGCACGCTCCTCGGCGCTGAAGCCGTCGGACTCGGTCACGGCATTCCTAGCGGCCATTCTCGCCTTCCTTTCTTGACGCCGGTCGACTCCTCGTCTGAGAAGCGGCCGGAATGGGTCGTGGGTGTCAAGTGACTCTCACTCTCGTAGCTGGCGGGGTGGTGCTTGGTTGGGTCAGTCCTCGGGGAGCTGGGCGAAAACCTTCTTCATGTCGAGGTACCAACCCAGCGACTTCTTGGGATGCCGCCAGCGGCCTTTCATCGCGTCGCGTGCCTCTTGGTGGCTCGCATCGCCGGCCTTCTCCGTTTCCTTGAGGTGGCTGTCTTGGGCCTTGATGACCTCGTCGGCGCTCTGGCCGCGGTGCTCAAGGTCGCAGGGCCCTCCGAGTTGGCGACAGTTCATCGTCTTCACGCGCTTTTCCTTCCTGTAAGCCGGTGTGCGTGTTGGGTTCGTCTGTGTGACGATCGGCGCACGGCAGGTGTGACCGGGCGGCCAGATCAGCTTCGTTGTTCCTGCCCGTTGCGTCGGGCCACCTGCGCCAGCAGGTCAGGTTCGGAGCGGAATGTGATGCGGCGTACGAGGCCGTCGACGACGGTGAAGTCGAACAGGACCTTCGGCTCGCCACGATGGAACCAGGCGGCGCCGGGGCGATTGCCGATGAACACCGACAGCGCGGCGTGCGCGCTGCCGTTGAAGAACGTCGCCACCTCACGTCGGCCCTCGATCCGCTCCGGGGTACCAGCCAGGATCGCGGCCTCGTCGGCCGTTACGGCCGCGTCGGGCGCGAGTAGCCGCAACAGCCGTTCGAAGTCGCCTTCTCGCGCGGCCGCCATGAACGCGTCGACAACCTCCCAGTCGGCCAGCTGGTCTTCAGCAGAAGGCTGACCGACCTTGGCCCGGGCGCGGGAGGCGAGCTTGCGTGCGGCCACCGGCGTCGTGTCCAGGACGGCGGCGATCGTGGAGAACTCGAAGCCAAAGCTGTCGTGCAGCACGAACGCGACACGCTCCAGAGGCGTGAGTCGATCCAGCACCACTTGAAGGGCGACACCAACAGTCTCGGCGAGCGCGACCTCGTCGGCCGGGTCGGGCGCGGTCTCGGCCACCGCGATCTCAGCCCTGGGGGAGGGGATCCTTGCCCGCAGCCGGTCCAGGCACAGCCGGGTGGTCACCGTCGTCAGCCAGGCAGGAAGGCTCTCGATGTTCGCGTCCGTGCGGTGCAGCCGGAGCCAGGCCTGCTGCACCACGTCCTCAGCCTCGGCATGGTCGTTCAGCACGCGGGCGGCGACCCGCAGCAGGCGTGGTCGCTCCGCCTCGAAGATCTCCGTCCGCTCCACAGCGCTCACCCTTCCGCTCCGGCTCCTGCCCCATTGACGCACACCCCAGGTCGAGTGTGACCACGCGTCGGACGCGACGCTGCCCTCGAGGGAATTCGCCGACCACCACGGACCGAGTTCCCGCCACCAGGAGCACCAGATCAACCCCAATCACCGATCCGCTACCGGAGCACCCGACCATAACGGGGGTGGCCCGCTTGTCGGCGCTCGGTCATAGGTTGTGCACTCGAGCCTGAGGAGGCGAACGTGACCGAACACTCTGCGGAGCGTCGACCAATTGGTTGGTGGCTCAAGACGGCCGATGCCCGCATCGAGCAAGCATTCGAGGATGCCTTCGAGGGCGAGTCGATCACCAGGCGGGAATGGCAGGTGCTCGAGTCTTTGGCTCGTGCCCCGGTGCTGGAGTCCGGGCTGTTGCAGACGCTGGAAGCGTTCGCCGGCGCCCAGGATGCCGTGGTTGATCTGCGCGGTCGCGGTTTGCTGGCCGAGGGCGCGGACGGAGCCCTGACATTGACTGACACGGGCCTCGCTGCGCACGGCAGGGCGGCTGCCGGCGTCGAAACTGTTCGGACTACTGTCAGCGCCGCCCTCCCCGGAGAGAACTACGCCACACTGCTCCAGCTGCTAGCCGACCTCGTCGAGGGCCTTGAAGGGACATCGAAGTGGTCGCATTGACCGATCCTCCCTCGGGACGGCGAGGACCTGTTCGACGGCGTCCAACTTGAGGTGTCGACGTGCCGGTCAGCGTTCGACATCGGGTCAGTCTTGGTCCGCGCTGAGCGCTTCGAGGGGTGCTAGCGGCACGACGTCCCTGGCCTTCGCTGCCAATGCGGGGTTGACGGTGACCAGTGCGTCGGCCTGGAGCTTGGTGACGGCGACGTACTCAGCATCGTATGTCGTTTCCCAGCCCTGCTCGCGCGCGATCTTCCAGGCGGTGCGGCGCGACACTCGGTCACCGAGCAGTCGCATCCTCAGCTCCGTGATGCGCTCGTGGTGCTGAAGCGCCAGATCCTCGGTAAGGTCACCGTTCCGCACGGCCTCGAGAAGCAGGGATAGCGCTTGGGAGCGGATGAGGTTCGGGGCGACGATCTGATGCCTCGGACTGATCCGGACATCGTTGGCCACGACGTGCAGCAGGGTGGTGGCGTCGATCACGTAGCGGGTCATGCCGGGACTCTAGGCGCGTTTGCAGGGAACCGGTGGAGACTCTGTGGTTCCACCGCCGACACGCCTTATGGAGCGAGCCGTGTCGCGCAGCAGCAGTGAGCGAGTGCGATTCGTTTCGCAAGCCGATCCTCGGGACTGGGTAGAGGCAAAGTCGCCGCCGTCCTCTTCGAACGTCGTGACGTCGCCGTGGGAGGTTCCACTTTCGGTGTTCGCCCGAGCGATAACTGGCTCAGGGACGTAGCAACGCAACTGAGCGGTCAGGCGGGCGATCAGCACCGCACCAAGGACGTCATCAGGTGCTGCACGCACAGGAACGGCAGTTCCCGCTGCGCGGCCAGCTGACTCAGTACCCGCCACCGGTGCCCGGTCGGCTCACGCGACCCCGTCACCCAGCCCGTGCTGCGCGCTCCTGAGTCCACGCGACTCCCAGGTCCCAGGCCCCGCAGCGGAAGGTCCGCCTCGCCAGCACCTTCGAGTCGTGATCGGTGACCACCACCATCTGCTTGTCGTCGGCCAGATCCATCCCCACGATCGCGTTGCTCACCGGCACCAGTTCTCGCAGCCGAGTCAGTCGCGCGTTTCTATTGCGGTCACCCCTGGAGACTTCATTACCGTTGCTCCTTGAACGTCCTCCTCAGCGCGAATTGGGACATCAAGCCCGTCAAGCGCATCAGGAGGACGTTCCTACGCCCAGGACCGACACGCAGAACGTCTTTCTGTGGCGCGGATAGTGCGCTCCGGTCGATGTGGCAGAAGCTGCGATGAGACAGGTTGGCTACCAGTGCTTGACGTGGGGCCGGTCACGACTTGTAGGAGGCCAATGTCACCGAACCGGGCGTCGTCTTCGGACCCAACGGACGTCGGGTACCAGCCCCAACTTCCTTGGACGGGGACGCTATCGGGATCATCTGGCCCTGGCATGGGTTCGACCGGCGCAGGGGGCAGAGTTTCTGGCGTATCCGGCGAAAGTTCCCCTGGGTCGTCGGGCACCTTCTCGTCAGGATCGATTGGTGGATAGTTGTCGGTGTCTGGACCTGGTTTCACCACGTTCCCTTTCCTACACCAGCGGGTTGATGCGGGTTGCCGAATGCCCTCACCTGGCCTCCTCCGGGCTGTTACCGAGAACCGTGCGTTCGCGTGGGAGCCCTGTGGCACCACGCAACACCAGGTCCCGGGAGGTCGGCGGATAGTCTCTCCGCGTCAGATTCGCGCTTGGAGGGTTCACGTGCCGCAGATCGTCGACTTCACAGATGTGTCCACCATTGGGCTGCAGTCCTCGCCGGTGGCCGAGGCGCTCGCCGGGCTCAGAGCCAACGAGGCGCGCTACTTCAAGAACAAGTACGACCACGTCTTCAGGGTCGACCCGGCGAGCGAGGCGATGGACACCATCGACTGGGTGCACGGGGTCCTCAAGGATGAGCGCGACATCGTGATCGCGGCCCGCCCTCTTGAGGCGACGTCCTTCGTGGTCGACGGCATCCGGATGGCCTACGTGTTATACGAGTCGGGCCTGTCGATCAACGTGATGTACGGCCTGGAGGAGGGGAAGAAGCGTGCGGTCGGCTTCAAACTGTCCGAGGGCATGGAGGTGCCCGAGGAGCTCGCGTCGCGCTTCAAGTTCGCCAGACAGAAGTCGAAGCTGGCCGGCACGATCCGCGGTTCCTACTTCGTGATCAAGGACGAGCACTAGGCAAACATCGAATCAGCGAGTCCGCCGCACCCTCGCGCAAAGCCCGGATCCAATGGCGCGATCCGCTCGTTCTAGCCGTAGCCGGCGGGACGCGTCTTTCCGCGAGAGACGTGGAACGCTGCAAGGGTCCACCTACGGGTGAAGGCCGTTGTCCGTTTTCGCACTATGTGGTCAGTACGACAAGGCGGCCCGGTAGTGGTCGCCGCTTCGCCACGTTGCGCGACTCGGACGCCGAGCGGGTGACCGTGAGCCGCTGGCCCTTGAGTATTCCGCAATTGCAGTAAGCCTCCCGAGCGTCATCCGGACCGCTCACGGCGTAAGCCTTGCAGATACTCCCGAAGGCCCGAGCGTCATCCACGCGCATGGCTACCTGTACGAGCGGGGTCGTTCTCTTCTCTCGGGCGCGCGGCTCAGGCTCCTCTCAGGCGACACGCCTCAAAGTGGCCCCTGCGTGGACAGGTGCAACGGACAAGTCGACTCCGGATGCATGTCCGTAGGATGCCGCACACGCTGTCGATTCCGGCGGTCTCACCCCGAAGGCAAGGTGGGTAACGTGCCAAGAACGACCGAGTGGCGTTTGCTGACCCGCCCGCGGGCGGGGGTCCGGGCCCGCTCAACGATGGCGGCCGTCCTAGTCGTGAGCATTGCCCTTGCCGCCGGTACGGCAATGCTCGTCCTTTTGCTGCAGAAGGCCCTGATCGGCGGCGTACAGGACGCCGGCCGGACCCGAGCCGGTGAGGTCGCGACCCAACTGCGCGCCGAAGGGGTCAGTGGTCTGGGCGACCAACTGGTCGAAAACGTCCGGGCCGGGCAGATCGTCCAAGTCGTCAACCACGGTGGCACGGTCGTGGCAATATCTCTGGCGCGGACAGCCAAAACGCCACTGTCCAGAGCCCGCCCGGGTCAGGGACACGTCCTGCTTGCCGAGGCTGACTCCTTACCGACAACACACGACGGCGACCCGTATCTCATCACCACGTTGGGGGCGCTCGATCCCAAGGGGCTCCCCTACACCGTGATCATCGCCTCACCGATCGGAGCCCAACGTGAAAGCCTTCAGACTGTCCTGTTCTACTTGCTCGTCGGCATGCCGCTGCTGGTCCTGCTCGTTGGCGCTGCCACGTGGGTGCTGGTTGGGCGGGCTTTGCATCCGGTTGACATGATCCGTTCCCGCGTTCACGGGATCGGGGCGGCACAGCTCGCAGATCGGGTCCCCGTCCCGGACACCGGCGACGAGATCGCCCGTTTGGCGGTGACCATGAATGAGATGCTGGACCGGCTGCAGAACGCCCAAACAGCCCAGCGCCGCTTCGTCGCCGACGCCAGCCATGAGCTTCGCTCACCACTGGCGACCCTGACCGCCGCCCTTGGAGTCGCCTTGGGCGACCCTACCGGACGCACCTGGCGTGAACTGCACGAAGTGATGGAGGCCGAGGCCGACCGGATGCGCCGACTGATCGATGATCTCCTGCTCCTGGCCAAGGCCGACGACAACGGGCTGCGGCTGGCCCGAACCGACGTGGACCTGGACGACCTGCTCGACGCCGAAACGCGCAGGCTCAGAACCTCCACCGCCCTGGGCATCCACGCGGACGTCAGCCCGTTGAGAGTGTCCGGCGACGTTGACCGGCTCAGTCAGGTCGTGCGTAACCTCGCCGACAACGCAGTTCGCCACGCTGACCACCAGATTCGACTCTCCCTCTCACACGAGCACGACAACGCGCTGATCGTCGTTGAAGATGATGGTCCCGGCATCCCGCCTTGCGACCGCGACCGGGTCTTCGAGCGGTTCGTTCGCCTTGACGAGAGCCGTGAGCGCGGCCACGGCGGCTCCGGGCTCGGACTGGCGATCGTGGAAGAGGTCGTGCGCGGACATGGTGGCAGCGTCCTTATCAGCGACTCCCACCTGGGCGGCGCCCGGTTCGAGGTCCGGCTCCCGACCAGTGCGGCATGAGCGATGCCGGCTCAGGGCCATCTGCCGCGCCGGCAACCGCGGGGTGCTGGCGGGCACGTCCAGACAGGCCCGGGCTTAGCGGTGTTGGTAGCGCTGCGGTCCGAGCCGACCGTGCCGCCCGCGCACTGGCTCAAACCTCGCAGTCCTTTTTCGCTTCCGCCGGGTGTGCGGCGTCGGCACCTCTGCGCCGTCGGGCGCGCATCACAGCCACAACGAATGACAACTGCCAGCGCGCTCACCACCGAGAGCGAAATGATGCGGAGAAGCCCCTGAATGTGAGTCAGTGAGGTCCCGGCGCTGTATCCCAGCAGCACGACTGTCCCAGCCCAGGCCGTGCCGCCCAGCGCGTTCGGAAGACAACGACATAGACCGGCCAGCCGTGAAGGGCGATGACCATCTGAAACAGGTTGGTGACCATGGCGTTCTCAGCCGCCGTCGTCGGCGAGCCGGTAGCCCATCCCGCGAACCGTTTCAATGGCGCACCGGTCGAACGGGACGTCGATCTTGTTCCGCAGGTATCGGATGTACACCTCGACGATGTTGGGGTCGCCCTCGAAGGCGGGATCCCAGACACCAGCCAGGATCGCGGACTTGCTCGTGACGTCACCGCGGTGGTGCATCAGGAACTCCAGAAGCCCGTATTCGCGGGGAGTCAGTGAAATCTCCTGGCCTCCGCGTTCGACTCGGCGCCGGGCAGGATCCACCGACAGGTCGCCGGCGGTCAGGACGACGGGTCGTTCGGGAGCTCCACGGCGGATCAGGGCGCGCAGACGCGCGACCAGGACGATGAAGCTAAACGGCTTGGTCAGGTAGTCGTCGGCGCCCAGATCGAACGCGTCACTCTGGTCGTACTCTCCGTCTTTGGCGGTGAGCATCAGTACCGGTGACCAGACCCCGCGGCGACGCAGCTCCTCGAGAACCTTGTAGCCGTTGAGCTTGGGCAACATGATGTCCAGCACGATGACGTCGAACGTGTTCTCGGTTGCGATCCAGACCGCGTCTTCACCGTTGTGTACGACATCGACAACGAACCCGCCATCGGTCAGTCCGCGGCGGACGGTCTCAGCCAGCCGCACCTCATCTTCGACTACCAGGACCCGCACGTCACCACCCTATGATCGCCCGCCACAACGGCCAGATTCTCTCCTGGCGTTATTGTCGGCGGCCCCTGCTGAGAAGCGCCTGAATGTCAACGATGAATATTCGACCAACCAGGTCCGCGCGAAGTCGCTGTGCGGTAGGAGGAGAACACGGTTCTGGACTGGCCCAAGGAGAACCTGATCAGACCTGCTGATCCCCTGAGCTTGTCCGGTTTTGGATTCGCGTACGCCCGCCCGCTGATGGCACTGGCGCTTTCAGGGTTCTCTCAGCGGTTCGCTGACACTCTTGTCGCGGACCCTCGCCGGCTTGGCGAGGAGGAGGGCGAAACCGGAGGAGGAACGTGGAGCTGGCGACTCGAAGCGATAGTCAGATTGATCCCTCGGGGAGGCATCGTCGACTGCGACCGCCTGGGGTGTCTCGTCCGAGTCGACGCCGGTTCTGGGCGCGCCGTATTGGCGTACTGGTGCTGGTCTGGCTGGTCTGGCTGGTCTGGTCGCTTGGTGGCGCGCTGATGGCCCCTGGCACAGACACGACGACGGCGAAGCTGGCCGAGTGGGCCCGGTTCAATGGGATGGGTTGGGCGGTCGACGAGCTGGAGCAGATCCAGTACCAGCTCGACCCGCCCAAGGTTGGCGGGCGCCTCGCCGGCGGCATACCCGAACTCGCCAAGACCCGAGCGATACCCAACCCTGGGGCAGGCTCCCCGCAGAAGTCCCTGGGCCTTGCTGTTCTTGCTGCTCTGGCTCCCATCCCAGTCCAGGCCCGACCGGCCTTGCCTGAAGAGGGCGTGTGGCAGACGCTGGTCAGCCTCCACGGCCGACCCGCGATCCGGGCCGCT
>JBBRZQ010000014.1:0-57696 GCA_038236535.1 Actinomycetales bacterium | reverse complement strand
GGGCGAAGTCGGTGCGATGTGAGTCGGCACCTATTAGTTTGCAAGGATCGTTAACGAGATAACCCTGCGTCCTCGACCCGCTTCTCCTGGAATGACGATCAACGTCGAAACCGATCACCCCCATGGGGTGGCACACGTCGCGCTGTTCACTTGTCAACACCGGCCTTTCAGCCAGCCTGCACCTAGCATATCCGTCTAACCCGGCCGCGTCCGAACTCATTCCGCCGCACCCGAGACTCGACTCGGTCCGCCGGGCGCGCCGGCTCGGAATGAAGCAGGCCTGGGTGCGGTTACCGGACGGGCACCCTCCGTTGTGGAGGCCGGTGCACCCCACAGACCCCAAGGAAGCCCCGATGACGCAAACGGCCGCAATGACAGCAAGCAGCGAATGGCACCTCACCCGTCGCCCTGTTGGCATCCCCGTCGACGAGGACTTCGCCCTGGTCGACGTCGAGCTGCCGGCCCCGGCCGGTGGCGAGATCCTGGTCCGCAACAGCTTCCTGTCGGTCGACCCCTACATGCGTGGCCGGATGAACGACGCCAAGTCCTACGTGCCGGCGTTTGCGCTGGACCAGCCGATGGACGGCGCCGCGGTCGGTGTCGTCGAGCAGGTCGGAGCCGATGCCACCGACAGCGAGGGCACGCCGATTGCCGTCGGTGACACGGTCGTGCACGGGCTCGGCTGGCGGACCACCGCGCTGGTCCAGGCCCGATCCGCCCGCGTCCTGGACACCCGGCTGGCGCCGGCCCAGGCCTACCTCGGCGTTCTCGGTATGCCGGGTCTGACCGCCTACGCCGGCCTGCTGCGGGTGGGCGAGCTCGCCGAGGGTGACCGCGTCTTTGTCTCCGCCGCCGCCGGGGCTGTCGGCTCGCTGGTCGGCCAGCTCGCCCGGCTCAAGGGCGCATCTTTCGTCGTCGGCAGCGCCGGAGGTCCCGAGAAGACCGCCTGGCTGCTCGATGAGGCCGGCTTCGACGCAGCAGTCGACTACAAGGCGACGCCGATCCGCCTGGGCCTGGCCCAGGCCGCGCCAGAGGGTATCGACGTCTATTTCGACAACGTCGGTGGCGACCACCTCGAGGCCGCCATCAGTGCGCTTCGCCCACGCGGCCGGGTCGCCATCTGCGGGATGATCTCTGTCTACAACGACACCAAGGCGGCACCCGGACCGCGCAACATGCCGATGATCATCGGCAAGCGGCTGACCCTGCGCGGCTTCATCGTCTTCGACCACCAGGACCTCCGTCCGCAGTTCGAGGCCGAGGTCGGTCAATGGCTGGCCGACGGCAAGATCGTCTGGCGTGAGACCCTCGTCGACGGGATCGACAATGCCGTCAAAGGGTTCCGTGACCTGCTGGCCGGCGCCAACACCGGGAAGATGCTGATCCGTCTCTGATCACGGCCGGCTAGCGCCGCAGACCCCGGTCCGAATGACAAGACCGGGGTCTCATGCCAGGTCTGTCCGGGTCGGCCCCCTGCCCGAGGTTGCCTAGGCTGATCCTTACCTGAGGTCTGATGTCGATGCCCATCGGAGGCACCCATGTTTCGCAAGATCCTCGTAGCCAATCGCGGTGAGATCGCCGTTCGGGCGTTCCGGGCCGCGACCGAGCTCGGCGCCCAGACTGTTGCGGTCTTTCCGTACGAGGACCGCAAGAGCGAACACCTGCTGAAGGCCGACGAGGCCTACGAGATCGGCGCCCCCGGACACCCTGTGCGCAACTACCTTGACCCTGCGGAGATCATCCGGGTGGCGCGCGAGGCTGGAGCGGACGCCATCTACCCCGGCTACGGGTTCCTCTCCGAGAACCCCTTGCTCGCCGAGGCGTGCGAGGCCGCAGGCATCACCTTCGTCGGCCCGCCTGGTGCCGTCCTGCACCTGACCGGCAACAAGTCCCGTGCTATCGCGGCAGCCAGGGCCGCCGGGCTGCCGACCCTGCGCGGCAGCGAGCCCAGCGATGACGTCGACAGCGTGCTGGCCTCAGCCGCCGAGATCGGCTTCCCGGTCTTCGTCAAGGCGGTGGCCGGAGGTGGCGGACGCGGCATGCGCCGGGTCGAACGCCGGGAAGACCTCGAGGAGGCGCTGCTGGCAGCGATGCGCGAGGCCAAGTCCGCGTTTGGCGACTCAACGGTGTTCCTCGAGGAAGCGGTCATCGACCCCCGTCACATCGAGGTGCAGATCCTGGCGGACACGGCAGGCAACGTCGTCCACCTGTTCGAGCGAGACTGCTCGGTCCAGCGACGGCACCAGAAGGTCGTCGAGATCGCCCCGGCGCCCAACCTCGACCCGGCGCTGCGTGAGCAGATGTGCGCCCACGCCGTGGCCTTTGCGAAGGCGATCGGCTACGTCAACGCCGGGACCGTCGAGTTCCTGCTGTCCCCGGACGGCCGATACGTCTTCATCGAGATGAACCCCAGAATCCAGGTCGAGCACACGGTCACCGAGGAGGTCACCGACGTAGACCTGGTGTCCGCCCAGCTCCGGATCGCCTCTGGCGCGACGCTGCCGGACCTTGGACTGACCCAGGACCAGATCCACCTGCGCGGTGCCGCGCTTCAGTGCCGGATCACCACCGAGGACCCGGCCAACGGCTTCCGGCCCGACACCGGGCGAATCACGGCCTACCGCTCGGCCGGCGGCGCCGGGGTGCGGCTGGATGGCGGCACCGTCTTCGTCGGCGCCGACATCGGCGCCCACTTCGACTCGATGCTGGTCAAGGTGACCTGCCGCGGCAGCGACTTCACCACGGCAGTGCGCCGCTCCCGACGAGTCCTCGCCGAGTTCCGGATCCGAGGCGTCGCCACGAACATCCCGTTCCTTCAGGCCCTGCTCGACGAGCCCGACTTCGTCGCCGGACGGCTGTCGACCTCGTTCATCGAGCAGCATCCCGGCCTGCTCACCTCCCGGCTGCCGGCTGATCGCGGCACCAAGCTGCTGACCTATCTGGCCCAGGTCACCGTCAACAAGCCCTACGGGCCCCGGGTCACCACGATCTTCCCTCAGGACAAGCTGCCTGCCGTCGACCTCGAGACCCCTCCGGCGCCGGGCGCCCGGGACCACCTGCTCCGGGTCGGGCCCGAGCAGTGGGCTCGTGACCTGCGCGCACAGGTTGCGGTCGGGGTCACCGACACGACGTTCCGCGATGCCCACCAGTCGCTGCTGGCCACCCGCGTCCGCACCCGCGACCTGATGCACGTCGCAGGTCACCTGGCCCGCCTCACGCCGCAGCTGCTCAGTGTCGAGGCCTGGGGTGGCGCCACCTACGACGTGGCGCTGCGCTTCCTGTCCGAGGACCCGTGGGAGCGTCTGGCGCTGCTGCGCGGGGCGATGCCCAACCTTCCTCTGCAGATGCTGCTGCGCGGGCGCAACACGGTGGGATACACGCCGTATCCGAGCGCCGTGACCGAGGCGTTCGTCACCGAGGCCGCCCACACCGGCGTGGACATCTTCCGCATCTTCGACGCCCTGAACGACGTCGACCAGATGCGCCCCGCCATCCAGGCCGTGCGCGACACCGGTACCGCCGTGGCTGAGGTGGCGCTCTGCTACACCGGCAACCTGCTGGACCCGGGCGAGAGGCTCTACACCCTCGACTACTACCTCCGGCTCGCCGAGCGCATCGTCGCATCAGGCGCCCACGTCCTGGCGATCAAGGACATGGCCGGGCTGTTGCGAGCCCCGGCCGCCGAGAACCTGGTCCGCGCGCTGCGCAGTCGTTTTGACCTCCCGGTGCACCTGCACACGCACGACACGGCCGGTGGCCAGCTGGCGACGCTGCTGTCAGCCATCAACGCCGGCGTCGACGCGGTCGACGTAGCCAGCGCGCCGATGTCCGGCACGACGAGCCAGCCGTCGATGTCAGCCCTGATCGCCGCCACCGACGGAACGCAGCGCGCGACCGGCCTCAGCCTTCAGGCCGCGTGCGACCTCGAGCCCTACTGGGAGAGCGTCCGGCAGCTCTACTCCCCGTTCGAGTCCGGGCTCCGCTCCTCCACCGGCCGGGTCTACACCCACGAGATCCCCGGCGGTCAGCTGTCCAACCTGCGCCAGCAGGCGATCGCGCTGGGCCTCGGCAACAGGTTCGAGTCGATCGAGAACATGTATGCCGCCGCCAACAGGATTCTCGGCAACATCGTGAAGGTCACGCCGAGCTCCAAGGTCGTCGGTGACCTGGCGCTGGCCCTGGTGGGCGCCAATGCCGATCCGGCGGACTTCGAGGCGAACCCGAGCCACTACGACATCCCGGACTCGGTCATCGGGTTTCTCAACGGGGAGCTCGGTGACCCGCCCGGGGGCTGGCCAGAGCCGTTCCGGAGCAAGGCCCTGGCCGGCCGGACCACTCGCCCGCAGGTCAGCGCGCTCAGTGCCGATGACGAGGCAGCCCTGGCGGCAGACCCGCGAAACACGCTGAACCGCCTGCTCTTCCCCGGGCCGAGCAAGGAGTATGCCGGTTCCCGGGAGTCCTACTCCGACCTGTCAGTGCTCAGCACGAGCGACTTCCTGCACGGCCTGGAGGTCGGCACCGAGCATGAGGTCGTGCTGGAGCCGGGCAAGCGACTTCTGCTGGGGCTGCAGTCCGTCAGCGAACCCGACGAGCGCGGTATGCGCACGGTGATGTGCATGGTCAACGGCCAGCTGCGCCCGGTGCAGGTCCGCGACGAGTCGATCGCGACCAACATCCCGCAGACCGAGAAGGCCGACCCCTCGCAGTCCGGTCAGATTGCCGCGCCCTTCGGCGGTGTCGTCTCGCTCGCCGTCGAGGTCGGAGCGCAGATCAGTGCCGGGGCTGCGGTCGCCACGATCGAGGCCATGAAGATGGAGGCTCCGATCACCAGCCCGGTCGCCGGCACGGTCCAGCGCCTGGCCATCGGCGCCCAGCAGCAGGTCGAAGGAGGAGACCTGCTGCTCGTCGTCGCCTGAGCCGGCGCGGCTGCAGGTGCGAGGCCCGCGGCATACGGCATACGGCGCTCTCAGCGTACGGAGTGCGAGCCGTGCGGCGTACAGAGTGCGAACGGGCCCCGAAGCCGAGCTCGACGCCTCCCGCACCGGAGTACGACGGGCCCTGGTCTACCTGTGTCGCCGGGCCGAGACAGCCCGCTGAGCCTCACGCTCGTCCTGCTGGGCCCGCAGGGTCTGCCGCTTGTCATAGGTGCGCTTGCCCTTGGCCAGGGCGATCTCAACCTTGGCGTAGCCGTCCTTGAAGTACAGCGACAGCGGCACGATGGTGTAACCGCTCTCCTTGTCCTTCTGGATGATCTTGCCGATCTCCGACTTGTTCAGGAGCAGCTTGCGCCGGCGGCGAGGTACGTGGTTGGTCCAGGTGGCCTCGGTGTACTCGGCGATATGAACGCCCTCGAGCCAGACCTCTCCGGCGCGAACCGTGGCGAAACCGTCAACCAGCGAGGCCCGGCCTGCGCGCAGCGCCTTGACCTCGGAGCCGCTCAGGACCATGCCGGCCTCAAAGGTGTCCTCGATGAGGTAGTCGTGATAAGCCTTGCGGTTGCGCGCAACGACTTTCAGACCCTTCTCCTTGGCCACCTTTGCTTCCCTTCGTCAGGTCAGATCTGGACCGCACGGGTAGCACCGTCGTGCGTGAGGCGCTGCAATCGAGGCGGTCCCTCAAGGCAGTCTGTCAGGCAGTGAACGGGCTTTGATGTGCGGCTGAGAGCCCAACGCTACCCGCTGGTCACAACCAGCCGCGCGGGTTGACCGGGACGCCGTCCTCGCGGGTCTCGAAGTGCAGGTGGCAGCCGGTCGAGAAACCCGTCGTACCTGAGTAGGCCACGAGCTGTCCCCGGGCGACGTGACCCGAGGTCACGACAAAGCTGGTGAGGTGGTTGTAGGTCGTCGTCAGGTCGATGCCACGCTGGAGGCCATGGTCGATGATCAGCCGGTTTCCGTAGCCACCTGAGGCCGACTCGGGCGTCGTCATGATCACGTCTCCGGTCGCCGCAGCGTAGACCGGCGAGCCACAGCTGGCGGCAAAGTCGATGCCGGCATGGAGCCGCCACGAGCGCAGGACGGGGTCGAAACGCATACCAAACTCCGAGGAGACCGGTGCGTTGAGCGGATAGCTCAGGAACCCGGATCCGTTCGACTGGGGCGCGCTCTGCTGACCCACTCCAGCAGCCGGTCCAGCACCAGCCGACTGACCGGCTGCAGCGCGGGCCGCCCGGGCACGAGCCGCCAGCTGTCTGGTCAGCGAGTCCGACTGTGCCTGAAGGTTCCGGAGGTTCTCGGTCTCCGTGGCCTTCTTGGCGGCCACCGCACTCTCGTAGCCCGCCTGTGCCACGAACAGCTGGTCGAGACCGGCCTTGGCAGCCGCCGCGGACCTGCGCGCCGCCGCCGCCCTGGCCAGCGCCGCCTCGGCCTGGACCTTCAGCTCTGCCACCTGCCGGCGAACCGCGACCAGGTGTGACTGGGCGGCCTCGCCCTGGGCGCGCATGGTGTCCAGCCCCCGAAGCGTGGCGCTTCGGGCCCGGCTGACGGTGTCCAGCATGACCATACGATCGGTGAAGTCCTGAGGGCTGGTCGCCTCCAGGGCGACCGACAGGCCGGAGAAGCCGCCCTGCTGATAGTCATCGCGCACCAGGTTGCCCAGCTCGTCCTTCACCGCCTGGCTCGTCCGGGCGTTCAGCCGGAGGTCATCGGCGGCTTTGGCGGCGTTCGCCTGGGCCACCGCGAGCGCGGTGGCCATCAGCTGGTTGTCACGATCTGCCTTGCTCTGGACCGCATCGGCAGCGGCGAGTGCCGCCCTGGCACCAGGCAGCGCCGCCTGGGTTCGCTGCAGGTTCAGAAAAGCCGCGGCCAGATCCTGAGAGGTCCCTTCCAGCGCGGTGCGCAGCCGGGCGATGCCGGCATCAACCTTCTTCTTGTCGCCCGAGGTGTCTGCCGAGCTGACCGGGCCTAGCCCCACGCTGAGAGCGGCGGCAATGACCACGCCAAGGCCCACCATTCGCCCAAGCGTGCGGTGGCGGAGGGGCCGTGACCTCGTCAGGACTGCCTTCACCTTTTCATTGGTACCACAGCGTGCCTGGCCCGCTCAGGACATTGGCCGAGACGACCCGGGGCGTGTCCGGGCCTGTCCGCCCGGGAGCGGCCGGCGCAGCGCGCGGAGGAGGCTTCACCAGGCCGGTCCCGGCGGCCCGGCTACACCCTGAGGTATCGACGCAGAGTCAGCCACGCGGTCAGGACCGACAGCCCGGCGGCGGCCAGCACCAGCCACGGCGTGATGATCCGCAGATCGGTCGTCGTAATGAAGTTGATCGGCAGCTGCCTGCCCAGATAACCGATGCCGTATCGCACCGACGCCCACAGGAACCCGATCGCCAGGGCCGTGCCGACCAGCGTGGCAATCAGGGTCTCGAGGATGAACGGAAGCTCGATACTGAACGAGGAGGCCCCGACCAGGCGCATGATGCCCGTCTCGCGTCGGCGGCTGAAGGCCGTCTGGCGGATGGTCGTGGCCACCAGCAGGACGGAGCACAGCACCATGAGCAGGGCAAGGCCCAGCGCCCCGAAGGAGAGACCTCGCAGGACGTTGAACAGCGGGTCGAGGATCCGCCGCTGATCCTGGACGTCGCCCACCCCTGGCGCGCCGATGAACGCACTGGTGATCACGTCGTACCTGGTCGGGTCCGACAGCTGCACCCGGAAGCTCTCGGGCATCTGGGCCGGGGTGATCTCACGGTAGGTCGCGCTGTCTTTGTACTGCTGCTTGAGGCGGTTGTACGCCTGCTGCTGTGACTCGGGGTAGACGTCCTTGACCAGTGGCTTCATCGCGTCGAGCTGGGTGCGGATGTCCTTGCGCTGGGCCGTGGTCACGGCTCCGGTGGCGCAGTTGGGCAGGTCGGACTTGGCCGTGCACAGGAAGATCGAGACCTGGACCCGGTCGTACCAGTAGTCCTTCATGGTGTCGACCTGGCGCTGGGCCAGGACCCCGAGCCCGAGGAACAGCACCGAGACCATGGTGACGAGCGCGACCGAGATCGACATCGACAGGTTCCGGCGAAGGGCGACCCAGAGCTCGCTGAGGATGAACTGCGCGCGCACGCTACCGCCCCCCGCCGTACACGCCCTGCAGCTGGTCTCGTACCAGCTCCCCCTCGTCCAGCTCGACCACCCGCTTGCGCAGCTGGTCGACGATCCCGTTGTCGTGGGTGGCCATCACGATCGTGGTGCCGGCGCCGTTGATCCGGTCCAGCAGGCGCACGATGTCAAGGCTGGTGGTCGGGTCCAGGTTGCCGGTGGGCTCGTCAGCCAGCAGGATCGGGGGTTTGTTGACGAAGGCCCGGGCAATCGCCACCCGTTGCTGCTCGCCTCCGGACAGCTGGTGCGGCAGCCGCCTCTCCATGCCGGCCAGCCCGACCATCTCGAGGGTCTCCGGCACGACGGCCCTGATGACGTGACGGGGCTTGCCGAGCACCTGAAGGGCGAACGCCACGTTCTGGAAGACGTCCTTGTTGGGCAGCAGCCGGAAGTCCTGGAACACGCAGCCGATCTCCCGGCGCAGCGCCGGTACCTTGCGCCGGGGCAGGGTGGACAGCTCGCGGCCGGCCACCAGCACGTTGCCTGAGGTGGCCGCCTCCTCGCAGAGGATCAGCCGCAGCAGGGTGGACTTGCCCGAACCGGACTGGCCCACAACGAAGACGAACTCGCCCCGTTCCACCTCGAGCGAGATCCCGTGAAGCGCGCTCTGGGTGGAGCGCCGATAGGTCTTGGTGACGTTCTCGAAGCGAATCATGGGTGCAGTAGGCCTCTGCATCGTGGAGACGGGACGCCCCGACAGGAGCCGGGATCGCCTGCGGCCAACCTGCACCGCAGGTAGAACCCAGCCTACGACGGGCACAACGGACATCCAGGGACTACGACGTCCCCGGCGTTGCGGCCTGCTAGTCCAGCGGTCTGCTAGGCCTCGTCGCGCTCGGCGCTGCGCTTCCAGCGGATGCCGGCCTCGATGAAGCCGTCGATCTCACCGTCGAAGACCGCGCTGGTGTTGCCGACCTCGTACTCGGTGCGCAGGTCCTTGACCATCTGGTATGGGTTCAGCACGTAGGAACGCATCTGGTCACCCCAGGTCGCCTTGACGTCACCGGCCATGGCCTTCTTCTGGGCATGCTCCTCGGCCTGACGCTGCAGCAGCAGCCGGGACTTCAGCACGCGCAGGGCTGCGGCCCTGTTCTGGATCTGTGACTTCTCGTTCTGCATGGCCACGACGATGCCGGTGGGCAGGTGCGTCATCCGGACGGCTGAGTCGGTGGTGTTGACCGACTGGCCACCGGGGCCGCTGGAGCGGAAGACGTCGACCTTGATCTCGTTGTCCGGGATCTCGACGCTGTCCGTCGGCTCGATCAGCGGGATGACCTCGACGGCAGCGAACGAGGTCTGCCGGCGACCTTGGTTGTCAAAGGGCGAGATGCGCACGAGGCGGTGGGTGCCGGCCTCGACCGCGAGCGTGCCGTAGGCGTAGGGGACCTTGACCTCGAAGGTGGCCGACTTCAGGCCGGCCTCCTCGGCGTATGACGTGTCGAGCACCGCGACGGGGTAGCCGTGACGCTCGGCCCAGCGCAGGTACATCCGCATGAGCATCTCGGCAAAGTCGGCGGCGTCGACGCCCCCGGCACCCGACCGGATGGTGATCACGGCCTCGCGCTTGTCCCACTCGCCGTTGAGTAACGTCTGCACCTCGAGCTCGCCGACGGCCTTGCGCAGGCTGAGCAGCTCGTGCTCGGCATCCGTGATGGTCTGCGCGTCGTCCTCTTCGGTGCCCAGCTGGACCATCAGCTCGAGGTCGTCGATCCGGCCGTCCAGCCCGGTGATCCTCTCGAGCTCGGAGTTCGCCCGGGACAGGCGGCTGGTGACCTCCTGGGCGCTCTCGGGGTCGTCCCAGAGGTCGGGCGCCCCGGACTGCTCCTCGAGCTCGGCGATCCTGGTGCGTAAAGAGTCGAGATCGGTCACCTGCCGCACTGACTCCATGGTCGCGCGCAGGTCCTTGAGCTCTTGTGCAAAGTCGACAGCCATCAGCAGTGAGCCTACGCGACCAGCGGCTCTGGCCTGACCGCGCGCCGGATTCTCGCTCGGGCCGGACGGTGCGCAGACTGGTCGCTCAGCCGCGGTTGCCGCTCTGCCACCAGGTCGCCCGGACGGTGGTCTCGAACCCCAGCTTGCGGTAGAGCGACGCGCGCTGCTCGGTGGCGGAAAGGACCATCGGCAGCCCGGTCAGCCCCTTCATGGCCGCCAGCATCAGGGCCCGCCCGATGCCGGCACGTCGGCGCTGTGCCAGCACTGCCACCCAGTAGACGCCGCCCACCCCACGGCTGTCCCGCACCGTCAGGCACGCGCCGGAAGGCGTCCCGAGGTGATCGGCCACGATCACCGAGACGTTCGGCATCTGGAGAAGCGCGGCGGGCAGCATACGACCTGGCCGATACGCCTGAAGGATGCTCGTTCCCTGGAATCCCGCGGCCACAATCCGGTCCGCTTCCAGCAGCCGCCACCGTTCGCTGCGCTGCACCCGGCGCACGGTGATACCAGGCCGCTCCTCAGCCGGCAGGGACGCCGGGGCGAGAGGACCGGCCGCCATCACTGACAGAAGGCGGGGAACGAAACCCTGACCTGACAGGTCGAGGCTGGCAAAGGGGTCTTCCACGATGACCGGCTGACTCGACGACTCGACCAGCCGGTGCAACGCGGCCAGCTGCGAGGCGTCGGACACAGGGATCCGAAGAATCACCCGGGTTCCGCCGACCTCTCCCCCGGCGTCGACCGCCAGCCAGCCCGGTTCGTCCACCACCCGGTGACCGCGAGCCTCTGCGAACGCCTGCCACAAAGCCTCCGCGTTGGACACCGACGATCCCACCACGCTGAGCTCTGGTACTACGTCAACTGTCATCAGGTGGGTGAGCCTATGCCTGCGAGCGCAGGACTGCCTGTTAGCGCAGGACCGACTGCGCCCGGGACTCGACGGTGATCGTCACCGAGCCGCCGAAAGCCGCCAGGACCGACGCCGCGATCGGGATGTCGGCGGTGCCACGCAGTCGGACCACCGCTGTCTGCCCGTCCGGACTGCCGGTGCCATCGGCCAGAACCCACGAGGAGATGCCATGCGGTCGAGCATCCGCCAGGAGGTACTCCGTGGCCGACCGGCGCACCGACTCGTCGGTGATCGAGATCGCCGACTTCAGCCCAGCCTGATAGGCCGAGCCGTTGTCCAGCGCGCCGGAGGCCTCCAGGGCGGCGCCATCCGCGGCATCGAGCAGCCGGGTCCGGGCCAGCTGGACCGCCGTGACGTCGACAGCACCAATGATGAGCATCAGGGCGATCACCGTGAACCCGAGGATCAGGAGGCTGATCTGACCACGCTCAGAATGAACACCCTGAGACTCCGCCGCCGCCACTCCTGTCGTTGCGCCGCGATCCGGCAGGCACGGCCGGCTCGGTCTCGGCGACCTGCCCCGCAGACGTGTCCGGCAGGTTCGGAAGGGGAGGTTCGACATCATCGGCCACCGAAACGATCCACGGTGACCACGTGGGTCGCCGTTACGGGCACCTGCATCGGCACCAGCCCGGAGAAGAACGCCGGCACCAGTGGCATCGGCACCGAGACCGTCGCGGTGATCGTGATCCGGCCCGCGGGACGCCAGCAGGGCTGAACCTCGCAACCCATAGTGATCACCGCCCCGTCCTTGAAACCCTGGTCGGCGAAGGCCAGCCCGGCAGCGGACTCTGCCCGGGACCACGCCAGGGCGGGCACCGGCGCGGTGACATACGCGCGGCCTGCTTCGCGAGCGGCCGCACTCACGCCGTAGGCGCCGGCCTGCAGACGGGCGAGCACCATGACGAAGTAGAACAAGGGGACCATCATCAGCACTGCGAGGAAGACGAACTCGACGATGGCGCTGCCAGCCTGAAGGGTTGACCCGGCAGCCCCGGCCCGATCCAGACGACCCCGAAGCCGGGCGACCAGCCGGAGTCGCCGGGAGCCGGCCGGCCAGCTGTGCATCATTGCCTCTCCGAGAACGCGCGGGCCTGGACGCTGAGCACACGGTCCGGCCCGAGCGGCCCGAGGACCGGCAACGGCGCCTCGACCTGGATGCTGACCATCGTGACCCCGTCGACCGTGATGGTCTCGGGTCGGACGCTCGCGGCATACCGGTCCGGCAGGCTGGCGCTGATCAACTGGCGCGTCCGGACCGCGCCGTCCTCCGGCTGAGCGTCCATCCGCGCCCCGTACCGCGCGCCCTCGGAAGCGCAGGAGATCAGGGTGTTGCGTATGTGCAGCGCCAGACCGAGCTGGAAGACGGCCAGGAAGAGCACGCTGAGCAGACCAGCCACCATGGCAAAGTCGGCCACTGCCGAGCCCGACTCCCGATCGGCGCTCACGGCGGCGGCCTGAAGAAGAAGGCGCCAAGTGGCCCGGAGATTCGGGCGGGCGGGGTCATCGGCGCGATCGTGCGGGGTCAGGGGCCGGTGACACTGGTCATCGCCCTGGTGAACAGGGCGGTCAGCTGGGTGGCGGCGAGCGACCACAGGATGGTGACCAGGCCCGCAGTCATCAGCGTGATGAGAACCCAGCCCGGGACGTCCCCCCTCTCCCGACCAGCCATCCGCCGATGAAGGCCGCCGAGGATGACGTGCCCGACCACGGTGATGCCGGCAGCGACGTTGGCGGTGAGTGACTGAAGGAGATTCATGCGGGTCCTTTGGGTGATGGTTCAGAGAAGCGACAGCAGGGGTCAGATCGAGAAGTTCAGGAAGGCGACGCCGGGATAGATCGCGAACAGCACGGTGACCGGGAGGACGAGGAAGACCACGGGCACCATCATGGCGATCTCCTTCTTGCCGCCCTCCTCCATGACGGAGCGTCGCCCGGCTTCGCGGACGTCCTGCGCCTGCGAGCGCAAGACGTCCGCAAGGGGCGTGCCCCGTTCAACCGCGACCACGATGCCATCCACGAACCGGGCCAGGCTGACCAGGCCGGTGCGGTCGGCCAGCCCCTGCAGGGCCACCGGGAGGTTGGCTCCGGCCCGAGCATCGGCCAGGCACTGGCGCAGCTCCGCCGCCAGCTGTCCGTGTGAGAGCCGGCACACGCGTTCGAGGGCCCCGGTCGCCCCCTCGCCGGCACCTACAGCCAGGGCAAGCAGCTCGGCGATGGTCGGGAACTCGGCAAGCATCTGCCGCTCGCGCCTGGTGGCCGATATCGACAACATCTGGTCCCGGACCACGACGCCAACCCCGACGGAGCACAGGACGAGGAAGACCGGGGTGAGGATCGACCCGCCGCTCCTGAGCCACAGCAAGGTGGCCGCGACCAGCCCGAGGGCACCGCCGCCGACACCCCATACCACCTGCTCGGCACGGAACGCCTCGACGTCTGGACGCAGACCGGCTCGTTGCATCCTGCGACGCACAGAAGTGGCGCCACCCAGCAAGCGCTCGACACCACGACCGAGGTCGCGGATCAGCGGCTCCAGGATCAGCAGCCACCCCGGGCCTGCAGCGTCGCTGCGGACGGCAAGAAGTCGGGACGGTCTGGCGGTGTCGCGCAGGTATGGCGCCAGCCGGGCTTCCAGCCCCGGACGCCGGTTCACCGGAAGGCCCTCGAAGACCAGGAGGCAACCGACAGCAAGCGTCAGCGCAAGCCCCGCCCCTAGCCAGGACCATCCACCGCCGAACAGAGGGCTGCCGCCGGACAAGGCGCTCATCGCAGCACCCGCCCCTCTTCAGGCAGCCGGCCCACCCGGATCATGACGCGGTAGGCGACCAGCGACAGGGCTGCCCCGATGGCCAGCACCAGGACACCCGCCGGCCGGGAGTACGCCTGCAGCGAGTCCGGGCGGGTGGACAGCATCGCCAGGACAATCCAGGGCGCGGCCACCGCCAGCCTGGCCGCGTTGATCGTCCAGCTCTGCCTGGTCTCCAGCTCCGCCCGGGTCCGGGCATCTTCACGAAGGAAGGTGGAGAGGGTTCGCAGCAACCGGCCGAGGTCACTTCCGCCGACCTCGCGAGCGATCCGCAGGGACTCGATCAGCCGATCCGCGACCGGGTCGCTGAGCCGTTCCTTGAGGCGGTCCAGGCACTCCTGGAACCTGCCCGTCGCCCGGTAGTCCTCGGCGAAGGCCGCGAACGCTGGCCGGAGCTCCTCGGGCCCGCGAACGGTGAGCTGGCTCAGCGCCTCGGGCAACGCCAGACCCGCACGGACGGCGGAGCCGATGTTGTCGACGACGTCAGGCCACAGATCGCGCATGACCGCGCGCCTCTTACGAGCCCGCATCCGCACCAGCACGATAGGGGTGTACGCGGCCATCAGCGCGAAGCACAGGGCGACCGGCAACACCTTGGTCATGGCCGCAAAGACAAGAAAGAAGAGGACGAAGGCCACGACACAGGCACCCAGGAGACCGCGGGGGGTCACCGCGTCATATCCCGCCTGGGCTAGCTCGTCCGAGAGCCGACTCGTCAGTCCAGCCTTCCGAGGGACGGCGGACGCCTCCCTCCGTGGCCAGAACGACCACCAGACACAGAACAACCCGACGCCCAGAACCAGTCCGACGCCCACTCCGGTCACCGCTCAGTCCTCATCGGCCAGCAGGGCAGCTACGTCGAAGCCAGCGCGTTCGAAGCGGTCCACGTGGGGCGGGAAACCGTCTGCCCGGACCAGCTGGCCAGCACGTGAGGTGAAGATATCGGCGATCTCGATGACGTCGCCCTCGACCCGTCCGGGCACCGCCACGATCTCACGCACCCGGCGTACGCCGTCTCGTTCCAGGGCGATCTGGATGACCAGGTCGATGGAGCCCGCAACGGTGGGGACCACGAATCGGCTCCCGACGTTCTCACCGGCCAGAAGCGGCAACGTACACATCTTGGTGACGGCCTCACGAGCACTGTTGGCGTGCAGGGTGCACATACCGGGAAGGCCGCTGTTGAGCGCGATAAGCAGGTCAAGGCTCTCGGCCTGGCGCACCTCGCCCACGATGATGCGTGAGGGACGCATACGCAACGCCTCCTTGACCAGCCGGCGCAACGGGATCTCGCCGGTGCCTTCGAGGCTGGGCTGGCGGCACTGCATCGAGGCAACATCGCGCAACGGGATCTTCAGCTCGAAGACTTCCTCACAGGTGACCACGCGCTCCCGCGACGGGATGGCCGCGGCCAGGCAGTTGAGCATCGTCGTCTTGCCTGCCTGCGTGCCACCGGCCACCAGGATGTTCAGGCCGGCAACCACTGAGGCGGACAGGAACCGTGCGGCGCCGCGGGTAAGGGTCCCGAGGCGCACGAGGTCCTCCAGATGGTCCGCTTTGACCACAAACTTCCTGATGTTGACGTTCCAGTGCTGGCGGGTGATGTCGGGTATCACCACGTGGAGCCGCGAACCGTCTGGCAAGGTCGCGTCCACGAACGGGGACGAGAGGTCGACCCGGCGGCCCGACGACTTGAGCATCCGCTCGACCAGGTCACGCACCTCGTCAGCGGTCAGGATCGTGTTGGTCAGCTCAGCCGTGCCCCCGCGGGCAACGAAGACCTTGCTGGGCTGGTTGATCCAGATCTCCTCGATCGTCGGGTCGTCGAGGTAGGGCTGGAGAGGCCCGAACCCGGCGACCGCGTCGAGCACGCTCTTGGTTGCCGCACCAAGGTCCGCCAGCGCCGGGAGCCCGCCATGTAGCGAACGCTCGTCGTAGTCGGCCACCGCATCGTGCACCAGCTGGCGCATCTCCTGCAGATCGCGGGTGGGATCCAGCTGGGAGCGCCGGATCAGCTCCCGCACCTCGCCCTCGACGGTGCGTACGGCGTCCATCGGCCCACCTCTGCTTGGTCATCCGACCGACCCACGGCACCAGCCGCAGAGCCTGCATTGACAGGTCACCTCAGTCGGAGATCTGCAAGGAGAATACGGCTTCTCCAGCCCCCATCCGACCGATCATCCACAGGGCTGTGGATAAGTCCGGGTACGTGGCATTTGTCCACCAAGCGCGGACCGGTCGGCGAGGTCAGCGGGTCGTGACCATCGTGAACCCGGAGGTGCCTGTGTGGACTTGCTGGCCGTGAAGCTCAGAAACCCTCACGAATCGTGTCCTGAACGGCGCATTAGGCGCCTATCGGCTGTGCAGAGTGGACAACTCGTCCTCCCTCGGCACGCCACGGGTCGGATTCGCAATCTGTGGACAGCCCGAATGCCTGGTGCCCCTTGACGCATGTGACAAACTTATAAAGATGTACGCCTCAGATCCACTGAATTACTAGCCGGATCAGTCTCGATCTGTGAGACTAAGTCGCTGGGGCCCGCAAGGTCGTCAAGTGCACGCTCACCTCCGCTGTTCGCGGTCAGCGCGCGCCCACGATGGTTAGTGAGTACGATTCTCATGTTTAGACGTTGAACCCGTATGACCACAGCGACGTGGCCCCTGAACACCACAGGACAACGACCAGCTGCGCCGCTGAACGACCCGAACGACGCAGCTCCCCCCAAGATCTCTGATCCAAGGAGTCCAATCTGATGACCTGGCGCAACCGCGCTGCCTGCCTGGACGAGGACCCCGAGCTGTTCTTCCCGATTGGGAACACCGGCCCCGCGCTTCTCCAGATAGAAGAAGCCAAGGCCGTATGCCGTCGCTGTGAGGTCGTTGAGACCTGCCTGAAATGGGCCATCGAGTCCGGCCAGGACGCCGGGGTCTGGGGCGGACTCTCCGAGGACGAACGCCGGGCCCTCAAACGCCGCAATGCCCGGGCCCGCCGGGCGGGCTGAGCTCCCGCCGTCCTACACGGACTCGACCGACTTGATCGACCGAAGCCGCGCGACGAACCGCACAGTGGTTCCGTGCGGCTTCGCGCTGCTCCAGGTGATTCGCCCGCGCAGATCCTGAACCAGTGAGGTGACGATCTGGGTTCCCAGGCTGTTGGCGGCCGGGTCGAACCCCTCGGGCAGGCCTTTGCCGTCGTCGGTCACCGTGACGGTCAGCAACTCGTCGTGCTCGTCGCGGCTTCGCTCGGCGCCGACAGTCACCACTCCCCCGGTGTGCGCCAGTCCATGCCGGATCGCATTGTGAACCAGCTCGGTCACCACCATGGCCAGAGCCGTGGCATCCTCAGCCCGCAGCCTGCCGAAGGACCCCGTTCGCTCTGTCCGCACCGGGACCTCACGGGTGGCGACCTCGACCATGTCAGCCAGTCCCCGCCCCACGATCTCGTCGAAGTCGACGGTCTCGTCGAAGCCCTGGCTCAGGTTCTCGTGGACCAGCGCAATGGTGCCTACCCGTCGTACCGCCTCATCGAGCGCGACCCGCGCCTGGCCGTCGGTAAGCCTGCGTGACTGCATCCTCAGAAGCGCTGCCACCGTCTGCAGGTTGTTCTTGACCCGATGGTGGATCTCGCGGATCGTCGCGTCCCGGGTCAGCAGCTCACGCTCACGACGGCGAAGCTCACTGACGTCGCGCAGCAGCAGGATCGCGCCGATGCGCTGGCCCGCCTCGGTCAGCGGGATCGCTCGCATCGACACACTCGCGCCTCGCGACTCCACCTCGGTGCGCCACGGCGCCCGGCCGGTCACGACCAGCGCGAGCCGCTCGTCCACGGGCGCTGCGTCATGCAGTATCTCGGTGGCAATCCGGACCAGCGAGGTGCCGGTGACGTCACCGACGTGCCCGAGGCGATGGATGGCCGAGACGGCATTCGGGCTGGCGTAGTTCACTGTCCCGTCGACCTCGAGCCGGATCACGCCGTCGCCCACCCGCGGCGCCCCCCGGCGTTGGCCCGTCGGAGCACCCATCGTGGGAAACTCCCCCGCCGCGATCATCCGGGCCAGAGCGTCCGCGCTGGCCAGATAGGTGAGCTCAAGACGGCTGGGGGTGCGCAACGTCGCCAGGTTGGTATGCCGGGTCAGCACCGCCAGAGCACGTCCCTCGCTCACCACGGGAATGGCCTCCTCGCGAATAGGCGTGTCATCACGCCACTCGGGGTCGCGTCCCCGCACGATCCTCAGCTCGTTGTAGGCCTGGTCCAGCAACGGACGACGCCCCTTGTCGACCCGCCTGCCCACCACGTCGTCGTAGAAGACCATCGGCCCGGTGGTCGGCCGGACGTGGGCCGCCGCGTACCACCGGCCTTCCTCGGCCGGCACCCAGAGCACCAGGTCCCCGAAAGACAGGTCGGACAACAGCTGCCAGTCGCCGAGGAGCAGATGGAGCCACTCGACGTCGGCGGCGTCCAGCTCGGTCTGCTCACGGAGCACGTCATTCAGGGTTCCCACAGCGCCGAGCGTAGCCCCGTGATCAGTGCCTTCCCCACTCACGGCGGGGCTCAGATAGTCGCCGACCCGCTGCGAATGACACCGCGCAAGATGCGCAGAGCGACCGAGAGGGCGGAGATCCCCGGGTTGTCCAGTCGCTGGATCCCGGCGAGCGCCGCATTGGCCCGGGCCAGAGACTCGGCGTTGACCTCGGACCAGGCCAGGGTGCGCTCCTTGGGCGCCATCTCGGCCGTGCTGCTGTCCAGCACCGAGGTGGTGAGCGCCTTGAGCACCGCATACAGGTCGTAGCGCAGCGCGCCACGAGCCAGCGAGTCCCAGCGATCGTCGCGGGGCAGCTTGGTCACCCGGGTGAGCATGACGTCGATACCGAACTGCTCGGAGGTCGCGAAGTAGACCGGCGCTACCTCGGACGACTCGCGCTCGGTGTCCACGCTGATCTCCACGATGTCCAGCAAAGAGAACTGGTCCAGCAGCCCGGCAGCCCGCACGGCCATCTCCCTCGGCGCGCCCAGCTTCTCGAGCTCCGTGATCCGGATCTCGAGACGCTTGCGTTCGGCACCCTGAAGCAGGCTGGACATCTGCGGCCCCAGCTCGGCAACCACCGCGCTGAAACGCTCGACCTCAGAGGCGACGTTGATCGTGGAGGGCCGGTTCACCAGGAACCAGCGCACGGCCCGGTCGAGCAGCCGGCGGAACTCGAGGTAGAGAGCCGTCTGCGTCTCGGTCGACACGATGTTGTCCAGCGCCTCGACGCTGGCGACGTAGTTGATCATGCCGAACACCTCGCGGCATACGACGAAGGCCCTGGTCACCTGTTCGGCGGTCGCCCCGGTCTCCTCGGACGCCCGGAACGCGAAGGTCATGCCGCCGCGGTTGACCATCGAGTTGACCACCGAATTGGTGATGATCTCGCGGCGCAGCGGGTGGCTGGCGAGCCTGTCCTGGTACTTCTCGCGGATGGGGATGGGGAAGTACTTGGTCAGGGTGGACTGGAACCAGGGTTCGTCCGGCAGGGTGCTACGCAGCAGGTCCTTCTTCAGCGCCAGCTTGGCGTAGGCAACCAGCACCGAGAACTCCGGGCTGGTCAGGCCGAGCCCGGCGTCGTGGCGCCGCTCGATCTCGGTGTCGCTGGGCAGGAACTCGAGCGCCGGGTCGAGGTCGCCGCGATCCTCCAGGTTGTGGATGAGGCGCCGGTGCACCGGCAGCATGATGTGTTCCTGGGCCCGAGCGTTGCCCAGCAGCGTGTTCTGCTCGTAGTTGTCACGCAGGACCTGACGGCCGATGTCCTCGGTCATCGAGTGAAGCAGGACGTTGCGCTGCTTGAGCGTCAGGTCCCCGTCGCGGGTCATCGCGGTCAGCAGGATCTTGATGTTGACCTCGTGGTCAGAGGTGTCCACGCCGGCGGAGTTGTCGATGGCATCGGTGTTGATGTGCACGCCGGCCATCGAAGCCTCGATGCGGCCCAGCTGGGTGCAGCCGAGGTTGCCGCCCTCGCCCACCACGGTGGCGCGCAGGGCCTCTCCGTCGATCCGGATGGAGTCGTTGGCACGGTCCCCGACCTCGCTGTTGACCTCGGTCGAGGCCTTGACATATGTGCCGATTCCACCGTTCCAGAGCAGGTCGACCGGCGCCGCCAGGATGGCTTTCATCAGCTGGGCGGGGGTCATCGACGTGGTGCCAGGGGCCAGGCCCAGCACCGTCGCCACCGGCCCGCTGATCCGCACTGACTTGGCCGATCTCGCGATGACGGCCCCGCCCTCACTGATCAGGGAGCGGTCGTAGTCCGCCCAGGAGGATCGGGGCAGCTCGAACAGCCGCTTGCGCTCCAGGAAGGACGTGGCGGCCACCGGGTCGGGGTCAAGGAAGATGTGACGGTGGTCGAACGCGGCGACCAGGCGGATGTGCCGGGAGAGCAGCATGCCGTTGCCGAAGACGTCGCCCGACATGTCGCCGACGCCCACTGCGGTGAAGTCGGTTGTCTGAACGTCCACCCCGGTCTCGCGGAAGTGCCGCTTGACCGACTCCCAGGCCCCTCGTGCGGTGATACCCATGACCTTGTGGTCGTATCCCTCGGAACCTCCTGAGGCGAACGCGTCGTCCAGCCAGTAGCCGTAGGACTGGGCCACCCCGTTGGCGATGTCCGAGAAGGTCGCGGTGCCCTTGTCCGCGGCAACCACCAGGTAGGAGTCGTCCCCATCGTGGCGAACCACGGAATCAGGGGGGACCACGTCGGTGCCGATGCGGTTGTCGGTCACGTCAAGCAGGCCCGAGATGAACAGCTTGTACGAGGCGATTCCCTCTGCCAGCCAGGCATCCCGGTCGACGCCGGGGTCGGGCAGCGCTTTGGGAAAGAAGCCGCCCTTGGAGCCGGTCGGCACGATGACGGCGTTCTTGACCATCTGCGCCTTGCCCAGGCCGAGGACCTCGGTGCGGAAGTCCTCCCGCCGGTCGCTCCAGCGCAGGCCGCCCCGGGCCACCTTGCCGAAGCGCAGGTGCACACCCTCGACGCGGGGGCTGTAGACCCAGATCTCGGCCATCGGACGCGGCGCTGGCAGGTCCGGGACCTTCATCGGGTCGAGCTTGAGGGACAGGTACGACTTGAATCCCGCGTCGCCACCCGAAGCGGGCTCCCCCGCCCTGGCCACCCGCTGGTAGTAGTTGGTGCGCACAGTGGCCAGGATGACGCCGAGGAAGCCCCGGATGATCCGGTCATGGTCGAGGCTGGCGACATTCTCCAGGGCACCGGTGATCGCACTGGCGATCTCCTCCTCGGCCGCCGCTCGTCCGCTGTCCCCCATGGCCGCAGTGCCTGCCACCGCTGATGGGTGGGCCGGGTCGAGCCTGGCCTCGAACAGCTGGACCAGCTGGGCCGCGATAGCGACGTTCGCGACCAGGGTGGCCTCGACATACGCCTGGCTGAAGGTCGAACCGGTCTGGCGCAGGTACTTGGCCACGGCGCGCAGGATGACGACCTGGCGCCAGGTGAGCTCGCCTCCCAGCACCAGCGCGTTGAAGCCATCGCTCTCGGCCTGGCCCTCCCAGACGGCGGAGAACGCGTCCTGGAACAGCTCTCGCAGGCCCTCACGACGGCTGCCGACCCAGGCCTCTGGGCCGGAGCCCTTGAGCCCGAAGTCGTAGACGTACACGACGGTCCCGTCGGCCCGGTCGATCTGGTAGGGGTGCTCGTCAATCACCTCGACGCCGAAGTGGGAGAACAGCGGCAGGACCGCGGTCAGCGAGAGCCGGCCGCGCCGGTACAGCTTGAACCGGCGTTCGGCCGAGGGGCTTCCGGGCTCGTGGTAGAGGTTCAGCCGAGTCGAGTCCACGCTGTCCAGGAGCTCGAACTGACGCAGGTCGACGACGCCGACCCGGGGGCTGAAGTCCTCCTTGTAGGCCTCGGGGAACGCCTTGCCGTAGAGCCCGACGAGCCGGGCCCCGGCCTCCTCGCCGTACTCGATCCGGGCCACCTCGCTGAGGTCCTCGTGCCAGGTCCGGGTGGCCTCGATCAGACGCTGCTGAAGGTCCTTCTCGTCGACGGCCGGGATTACCTCACCGGGGGCGACCCGCACCACGAAGTGCAGGCGGGCCAGGACCGACTCGGACACCCGTGTCGTGTAGTCCACGCTCGAACCGTGGAAGGCGGCCCGCAGGATCGACTCCATCTTCAGCCGAACGGCGGTCGTGTAACGGTCACGGGGAATGTAGATCAGGCATGACACGAAGCGGCCGTACTCGTCCGCGCGAAGGAAGAGCTGACTCTTGCGGCGTTCCTGAAGGTGCAGCACTGTGGTCGCGATGTCGTAGAGCTCCTCGGCAGAGGTCTGGAACAGCTCGTCGCGCGGGTAGGACTCCAGGATCTCGAGCAGGTCCTTGCCCGAGTGACTGTCGGCGGTGAACCCGCTGGTCGCCAGGACCTCATGAACCTTGGTGTCGATGATCGGGACGCGCGTCACCGACTCGGTGTAGGCGCTGGCGGTGAACAGGCCGAGGAAGCGCTTCTCGCCGCAGACCTCACCACTGGCGTCGAACACCTTGATGCCGACGTAGTCCAGGTGGGTCGAACGGTGCACCGTAGCCCTTGCGTTGGCCTTGGTGAGGATCAGCAGGTGTGGCTCCCGGGCCTTGGCCCGACTCTGTGGGCTGAGCCGCCCGAAGCTGCCGGAGTGTGGCTGGTCGTAGCGCAGGAGGCCCAGGCCGGTGCCGGGAATGGCGCGCAGGACATCCTCGCCGTCCTGGGTCGCGAGGGTGTACTCGCGGTAGCCGAGGAAGGTGAAGTGATCGTCGGCCAGCCAGGTGAGCAGGCGCCGGACCTGGACGACCTCCTCGGGGTCGACCGCCTTGGGCGGGTCGGTCTCCAGCTCGGCGGCGATCTGCTCGCAGTCACGCCGCATCTTGGGCCAGTCCTCCACCGCCTCACGGACATCCGAAAGGACGCGCTGAAGCCCTTTCGTCAACGTCTGCTCGGCCACGCCGCCCTGGCGGTCGATCTCGACATGCATCCAGGACTCGATCCCGGCGCCGAACTCGGCGTCAGCGATCGCCTGGATGCTGTTCAGGGCATCGACCTCGAGGATCTCCTGAAGCTCACCCACCGCATCCCGGCGAACCACCAGCTGGGGGTGGACCACGAGGTGAACCCCCCGGTCCTGACGGGCCAGCTCGGAGATCACCGAGTCGACCAGGAACTGCATGTCGTCGGTGACGATCTCGATGACCGTGTGACCGCAGGACCAGCCGTCCTCATCGACGGTCGGGGTGAAGACCCGCACGTTGGCGGTGCCCACCGGACGGCTCAGCGCCAGGTCCTTGTGCGAAAGGGCCGCTCCGAGGAGGTCCTCGGGACGGCGCGCCAAGAGGTCCTCGGTGGCCATGTGACGGTAGTAGAACCCCAGATAGGGCTCAAGCGACTCACCCCCAGCCTTCAGTGCCAGCTCCGCTGCGGAATGGATGACCTGGGAACGAGACTGCTCAAGCAACGCCGACATGGCTGAGATCCTTACCAAAGGTATGCCGTGATGCACGCCTTTGTGCACCAGTTGAGCCTATCGCTGAACAAAAAGATCGTACGAGGGGGTCATCACCGCAAGGATGGCCGGGCCAGGCGCGCTGTGCGTAACTTCTCGGGCGCCGGGCCCAACAGTCATAGGCTGTCAGCATGCCTGCCGTGCACCGCGTAGACGCCACGTCACTCGACGCCGTCTGCGCGGCGGTGACCCGCTCGGGCTCGGCTGCCCTGGACGCCTCCCACGAGCTGCTCGCGCACTACAGCGACACCGGCGACGCGCCCACCCAGCGAGCGGTGAACACCCTGATCGACCATGCCGCCGACACGCTCAGGGCGCTGGCCGACTCGCTGGCCGACATCTCGGGGGACCTCTCCGCATTCCGCCAGCCAGACGAGCACCGACGATGACCGGGAGCCTCATCCGCGGCGACCAGGTCTCATGCTCGAGGGTCGGCGGGGCGATGCGTCGCGAGTCGTCGCGGCTGCGCCAGCGGGCTCAGTACCTGGCCGATGCCCTCAGCGACCTGGCTGCACAGGAAGGTCCGGTCACCGGGGCGGCCAGAGCGGCCGGCGTGGCCGTGCAGACACTGCGGGCCACCGCCGACGACCTTGACGAGGCAGGAACCGCCCTGCAGCGATACGCCACAGAGCTGGCCGAGGGTCACGAGCTCGGGCGGCGGGCACAGCAGCGGGTCGAGGCGGCCGGGCTGCTGCTCGAGGGGACACGGGTGGTCGAGCCCTGGGGCCCGGCCAGTGCCGAGCAGGCGCAGCGACGACGCGCCGAGGTTCCCGGGGTCCAGTCCAGGGTCGACCTGGCCACCGCCCAGGTCGGTCGCGCCCGGGGCAGGCTGGAACGCGAGATGAGACGGCTGACCGACAGGTTCACTTCTCACTCACGCGAAACACAGGCAGCAAGGCAGGCACCCTGCTCGCCTCGCGACGGCTGAGCCTCCCATAGGTTGGGTCCATGAAGATCAGCGCCATCATCGACTACACCGCGACCCCTGAAGAGGTCTTCTCCATGTTTGTCGAGGAGGAGTTCCAGAACCGCAAGTGCAAGGCCACCGGGGCCCTGCGCCACACCGTGTCCATCACCACCCGGGGTGAGCGAACCCTCATCGTGAGCACCCGCGAACTGCCGTCAGATCGCTTTCCCCACTTCGTCAAGAGCATGGTCGGCGCCACCTTGCACGTCACCGAGACCCAGGACTGGGGCCGCTCCGATGCTGACGGGACACGCCTCGGCACGCTCACCGTGGACATCGCCGGTGCGCCGGTCCATCTGCACGGAACCCTGGCCCTGGCACCCGGCGGCCCGGGGTCTGTGGAAACCATCGAGGGGGACCTCAAGGCCAGGATCCCGTTTCTGGGAGGCAGAGTCGAAGTGGCGGCGGCACCGGCCGTCCTGGCCGCGATCAGGGTCGAGGGCGAAACCGGTGCGACCTGGCTGGCGACAGGGACGTGACCACCGGGCGCACAGTGGGCCGGAGCGTCCGCGAGTCCGGCCGGGCGGGGTTGCCGGCGACCAGGGAGTGATCGGGCAGATAACAGGGAGGGCAGGCGACCAGTGGCCATACCCTCCCTGCTTGTCGCTGCCTGCCAGGCCTGCGGTCAGCCCATGTGCGGGTACTCGTGCGACTTGGCCGGCACGAACGTCTCCTTGATGGAGCGTGCGCTCGTCCAGCGCAGGAGGTTCTGCAGGGAGCCGGCCTTGTCGTTGGTGCCCGACGCCCGTCCACCGCCGAACGGCTGCTGGCCGACGACCGCGCCGGTGGGCTTGTCGTTGATGTAGAAGTTGCCGGCCGCGAACCTCAGGCGCTCCATCGCGTCGGCGATGACGGCGCGGTCCCGGGCGATGATCGACCCGGTCAGCGCATAGGGCGCCACCGACTCCATCTGGTCGAGCATCTTGTCGTAGTCCTTGTCCGGGTAGACATGCACCGCCAGGATCGGGCCGAAGTACTCGGTGCTGAAGACCTCGTGGTCCGGGTCGCTGATCTCCAGGATCGTCGGGCGTACGAAGTATCCGACCGAGTCGTCATAGGTGCCACCGGCAACGACCTTGACACCCTTGTCGGCCGCCACCTTGTCGAGCAGGTCACGGTGCTTGGCGAACGCGCGGTCGTCGATGACCGCGCCCATGAAGTTGGACAGGTCGGTGACATCGCCCTGGCCGAGACCATCGGTGATCGTGGCCAGGTCGGCCTTGATGACCTTCCAGAGGCTCTTGGGAACGTAGGCGCGCGAGGCCGCGGAGCACTTCTGGCCCTGGTACTCGAAGGCGCCACGAATCATGGCCGTGCGCAACACGTCCGGGTCGGCCGAGGGATGGGCCACGATGAAGTCCTTGCCACCCGTCTCGCCGACCAGGCGCGGGTAGGTCTTGTACGTCTTCAGGTTGGCGCCGACCTGCTGCCACAGGGACTGGAAGAGCGCAGTCGAGCCGGTGAAGTGAATACCGGCCAGGTCGGGCGAGCTCAGCGTCACCTTGGAGGTGTTGACCCCATGGCCGGTCACCATGTTGATGACGCCCGGCGGCATCCCGGCTTCTTCGAGCAGGTCCATGGTCAGCGAGGCCGCGAGCTGCTGGCTGGACGAAGGCTTCCAGACCACGGTGTTACCCATCAGCGCCGGCGCGGTCGGCAGGTTGCCGGCGATGGCGGTGAAGTTGAACGGCGTGATCGCGTAGACGAAGCCCTCCAGTGAGCGGTAGTCGACGCGGTTCCAGATGCCCTTGGAGTTCGCGGCAGGCTGGTCGGCCAGGATCTGCCGCGCGAAGTGGACGTTGAACCGCCAGAAGTCGATGAGCTCGCAGGCACCGTCGATCTCGGCCTGGAAACAGGTCTTGGACTGGCCCAGCATCGTCGCGGCGACAATCCTGGCCCGCCAGGGCCCGGCCAGCAGGTCGGCTGCCTTGAGGATGATGGCCGCGCGGTCGTCGAAGGAGAGGGCACGCCAGGCCGGCGCTGCCGCCATTGCCGCGGCCACCGCGTCCTGAGCCTCGCCCTCGGTCGCCTCGTGCATCGTTCCGAGGACGTGCTTGTGGGCATGCGGCTGGCGGACGTCGATCGTCTTGCCCGTGCCGACGACCCGCCTGCCCCCGATGACGTGCGGCAGATCCAGCTGACTGCCGGCCAGCTCGGCCAGGGCAATCTGCAGCTCGGCGCGCTCGGGGCTGCCGGGCGCATAGTCCAGAACCGGCTCGTTGACTGGGGCGGGAACCTGGGTAACGGCATCCATTACGGCGAACATCTCCTAAAGGTCACTCGGCGTTGAGGTCGCCACCATCGTGTCACGCATCACAGCAGGGAAAGGACGACGGTCAGCTCGGTCACGTCGTACCACATCAGGTCGTCCTCATCGCCGGCCTCGTCGTCGACATGGAAGGACGCAATACGTCTGAGAGGAACCGGGACTGAGACCGACACCGCCGACTCGATGGCGGAGTCACCGGGCTCGGCCGGGCCTACACAGTCCGGGGACACGTCAGCGGCAGCCACGATCCGGCGACTCTCGCCGGCCGTCAGCATCGCGGCCGAGGTCTGGGCGGCGTCATACAACGCGGTGTACTCCCATTCGTCCTGGATCTCGGCCGGGGCGCCCTCGCGCAGGGCCTGGGTCACCGCATGGGCGGGGAACGGCACTCCCTGCACGGACCCCTGGGCGCTCAGGCCGCGGAGCCCGGAAGCGTTGAGCGGTATGTAGATCCGGGTCACGGTCGGCCTTCTTTCTTCGTCGGTCTGGCGGGCGGGTAGCGGCTCGGGGTCTCGCAGGGCCACCGCGGAGGTGCGCAGTGAGGTCTCGATGACCGCAGGGCGGCGGGTCAGGTCCATCAGGTTGCCACCCATGGCCTCAAGATCCTCGCGGCCGGGCCCGAGAATGGTGACCTCCGTGCCATGGCGATGGACGGTGCTCGCCTCCCGCAGGACCCGGCGGGTCACCCGGCTGCGCCACTGCCGCTCCAGGCGGGTGGCCCACTGGGTGGGCGCGTCGGCGTCGAAGCTGGCCTGCGGGGCCAGCACGTAGACCTCGTCCAGACCCTGGCCGGCCAGCAGGTCGAGGTTGGTGGAGGACCAGGCACCACCGTCGATGAACCGGTGCTCGCCGATCCGCACCGGTTGGTACCAGCCAGGGATGGCGCAGGAAGCCATCACCGCGTCCCGTAGCGAAGCCGGCTCGGCATCTGGGCGCCCGAAGGCCACCCGCTTGCCGGTGTCGTAGTCGAGAGCAACCACGGTCACGCCCGCACGGGCCACCCAGCCGGCCGGAACCACATGGGCGATCAGGGCACCGACCGCGTCGAGGTTGCCGCGTCCCTCCGGCAGGAAGGCGGAGAGAACTGCGGTCGGTGGCAGCTGGTGCAGCTGACGGGCGTTGCGGATCAACAGCTCTCGCGAGCCGAGCCCCGGCCGTGGCGTCGGCCGGTCGCCGCCAGTGGCCTCCGCATAGTCGAAGTGGAAGCCGTCCAGCCGTCCCGACTCGCGGCCTCCGCGCTGATGGTTGACCAGATCTGCGACGCTGACACCGGCGCCCAGCAGGGCGGCCAGGATCGAGCCTGCGGAAGTGCCGACGAACGCATCGAAGTCACGCACATCGACGCCGGTCTCGTCCTGGAGAGCCGCCAGAGCACCGACCATCCAGGCCGCACCCAGAACTCCGCCACCACCGAGCACCAGGCCCCGTCGGGTGGCGCCGCTCATCTGCGCGCGTCCCTGATCTCGACCAGGTCGGCCAGCGAGTCGACCAGACACTGTCCCAGCAGGTCCAGGTCAGGCATCGCGTCGCGGTCGCCGTTGAGCCCGAAGTACACGCCACCGTCGTAGGACGTCAGGCCGATCGACACGGCCTGGCCGCGAGCCAGCGGCATGACCGGGTAGGCCGAAAGCATCCGGGCGTTCCCGACGTAGAGGGGCTGTTGCGGACCGGGGACGTTGGTGATGATCAGGTTGAACAGCCGGCGCGACATCGCGCTGCCCAGCCGGGCTCCCATGGAGTGCAACGTCGGTGACGCGAACCCGGCCAGCCCGGCAATCGCCTCAGCGCCGACGGCCTGACCACCCTCGATCTGCTGCCGCATGGTGAAAGCGATCTGATGCAGCCGCATCGAGGCGGCAGGCTCTCCCACCGGCAGGTCCACGAAGCAGGCGGTGACCCTCTCACCGAGCCCGCCGCCGCCATCGGCGCCGGAGTCGTCGGTGCCATAGACGCTGATCGGGACCATGGCCCGCACGGTCGTCGCGGTGTGCACCGCGACGCCGCGGGTCAGCAGCCAGGATCTGAGCGCCCCCGCGATCGTCGCCAGGACGACGTCGTTGATCGTCACCTCGTCCGCGTAGTGGCCCAGCGAGAGCCTGCTGCGCACCGTCCGGAAGTCCGCCAGGTCCGTGCCCACGATGACATAGCGCCGGGCTTCGCCGATCTCGGCGTTCAGCGGGCTCACCGGGGCCGGCCGAACGGCCGTCCGGGCCAGGGTCGAGGCAACGGCGCCGAATGCCGAGAACACGGGCCGGCCAACGGCTTTGACGTCGGTGATGGCTCCGCGGACATTGTCGACGATCTGGCTGGGGCGGCGAACGGCGTCCACCAGGGCAGAAGCGAGAAGCTCGACGTCGCCGGGCTCACGGCCAGGATGCCAGGTCCGGGTGACCGGCTCCTCGCCGTCCGGGGCGCTGTCAGTTCCGTCCGAGCTGCCGTCGACAATGACGTGGGCGATGTCCAGGGCGTTGATGCCGTCGACCAGGGCCTGGTGGGACTTGGTCACCACGGCGAAGCGGCCCCCGGCCAGGCCCTCGATCAGGTAGACCTCCCACAGTGGTCGGCGACGGTCCAGACGCCGGGACTGGATGCGCGCGACGAACTCCTGGAGCTGGTCGTCGTTGCCCGGCCGTGGCAGCGCCGAGCGACGGACGTGATAGCTCACGTCGAAGTCCTCGTCATCGACCCAGACCGGGTTGGCCAGCCGCCCTGGCACCTCGCGGACACATTGCCGGTAGCGCGGGACCAGGGAGATCCTGCTGGAGATCAGCGACACCAGGCGGTCATAGTCGAACCCGCCGTTGCGCGGCTGGAAGACCATGACGGAACCGACATGCATCGGCGTGGTCGGGCCTTCCATATAGAGGAAGGAGGCATCGAGGGCGGTCAGTCGGTCGGACACTCCCTCATCGTGCCAGACGGAGCGGAGAACATCAGTTCAGTCTCTGGTGAATCCAGCCGGCACCAGGGAAGTGCACCTCGAGCTCCGCCGCCGTATCGCCGAAAGTGCGGTGGACGACGCCGACCAGGCCCGCCTGCTCTGCCGCGACCACGTTGGGCGCCGTGTCGTCGACGAAGACACATTCGCCGGCCGCCAGGCCGATCCGGGTAAGAGCCAGCTCGAAGATCCCGCGCTCGGGCTTGCGCATGCCGACCTCCCCGGAGATCACCACGGCGTCGAACATCTCATGCCAGTCGCTGCGGTCGTACTCGTTGCCCCACGAGTTCGACAACAGCGCGGTGCGGACCCCGGCAGCGTGGGCACGGGTGACCAGGGAGGTCATCGAGTCCTCGTAGATGGCCAGATCGGCGAACATCTGGCCGACCAGCCCGCGAGCCTCCACCAGCGAACCCTCACGTGCCAGCGCCGCGGACAGCTCGTGCTCGAAGTCCTCGAGGGCCAGCTCACCGCGCTCCAGCTGATGGACGGGGGAGGTCTGCCCCGGCCCCGGCTCGACCCAGCCGCGGACGACCGCACCATAGTGCTCACGGTCGACACCGGTGGCCTTCAGCCAGTTCGAGATCGCGGCATGGATGGGCATGGTGAGGACGCCGCCCCAGTCCACGATCAGTCCCAGCATCAGGCTTCCCCTCGTTGCATCAGGTTCTCTCTCGTCGGCATCATGCGCTCTGCCGCCGGGAGCCAGCGAGCCGGGCACCACGGTGTCGGCGTCCGGGCGCCGGCGCGGCCACCCCGCTGAGCTCACTGGCCAGCACCACCAGGGACTGGCGAACAGCGGAGTCGGGCGCTGCCTCGGCCAGCGACCTGCCGGCCAGCAGGGCGCTGTCCAGGGTGGCCGGGTCGTCGGGGATGAACCGCGGCTCGTCGATCCCGGCGAAACGGCTGAGCGCCTCACGGATACGCCGTTCCGGTCGAGAGCCCACAGCTGAAGCCCGGACCTTGTTGACCACGACGGTGGGCGGTGAGCTGGCGACGGTGCCCAGCTCCTGCAGCCCGCGGACGAGTCGCTGCAGCCCGATCGGGTCGCCGGCACCGACGGCAAGGACCTGGTCGGCAACGGCAAGCGAGGTGAGGGTGGCGGCGTTACGCCGTGGCGCCAGAGTGTCGTAGCTCAGCTCCTCGTCGTCCTCCAGGCTGAACCCGCAGTCGATGACAGTGAAACGCCCGAGCTGTCGGGTCAGCGTGAGCACGTGTTCCAGAGCAGCCGCCCGAAGCTCTGGCCACCGCTCGGCCTTGGGGATGCCGGTGAGCACCCGCAGCCCGGCGCTGACCTCAGGTGCCAGGCGGGCCAGCACGGCGAGATCGAGACTGCCCTGGTCTGCCGACCGGGTGGCCGCAGCCAGGCCCGGCGCCTCGTCAAGCAGGGACAGGGACTGTGCGATGCACCCGCCATAGGTGTCGGCATCGACAAGCACTGTCGGCTGGCCCAGGCGGGACAGCTCGCTGGCGAGGTTCAGCGCAACGGTCGTCCGTCCCGGAGCGCCAGCCGGACCCCACACCGCGATGATGACGCCCGCTCTGTCGCCGGCGTCCGAGCCGGTCTCGCCGGCCACGGCGCCTATCGCGGGGAGCGGCCCGGAAGCGTCAGGAGGGGTATCGGATCCGTTCCGGGATGCCGACCCCGGCCCGGCCAGGTCGCCAGCCGGCCCCGGCACGGACCCGGAGTACCCCGCCAGTCCGGGCATCTGCTCGAGGTCATCGAGGGCCGCCTGGAGGACCTCGCCGCCGGCGTCTGCCGCAATGACTGTGAGCACTCCCAGCTGACGCAGATGCAGCTCGGCCCTCTCGTCACCTTGAGGGTAGATGCCGACCACGGACACCGAGCTCTCCCGCAGGTGGTCCAGGGCCGTCCGGTCCAGGCCGCGAAGGTCCGCCGAGACCATGGCGACCTGGGCCAGGCCCGACCCGGCGACGGCCAGGAGATCTGCCAGGTCGGGGCATCGCCGGGCGATCCTGGCGTCGGTGCCTCGCTCCAGGGTGGTGACCAGCGCACCCTCCCAGCGGTCGGTCACCGCCGTGATGACGGATCTGCTCATGCCCCGGCCCTGGTGGCAGACCCTGGCACCGGGACCAGCGTGATCTTCGCGCCCTGGTCGATGGCCGCGATCAACGCCTGCACGTTTGCCTCCGGGACCATGATCTGCACGGCGGCCATCCCGGAGGTTGCGCCCAGTCCGCCCCCGCTCTTGTCGGGAGTTCGGGCGACCGGGGCAGCCTCCAGGGACTTGACCGGCCGGCCGAACTTCTCGGCGGCTGAGGAACGGTCCCTGGCGTTGACCCAGACATCGACGACCGAGCCCGCGGTCAGCTGCCCGGCGCTGCCGCTGTCCACCGGGACGGACACCGGTTTGAGGTCCACGGCGTCCCTGGCGCCCAGCGCCGAGGCGGGGAGCAGCTCACCCGGCCGGACCTCCCGGAGCGCAAACGTGCCGGGAGCGATGTCGTGGTCCGCGGCCAGATAGCGGAACCTGTCCGCGCCGAGCTGGACGTCGACCCGCCTGACGTCACCCTGGGTCACCGGCTGGCCGGGCACCAGGCTGGCCGACGCCGCATACATCGGCACCGTGTCGTCGGCGGCAGCGATGGCCTTGGCTCCCACCGTCATCGACAACAGCACCAGAACCACCCCGACGACCAGGCGCGAGTCGCGCCATGACGGTTTGCTCAGACGCGTTGCGGTCGGCTTGGGCAGGTCGGCCATGTCCGTTCACCCTTCTGTGTGTGCTCACTCTGGTGCGTGCTCAGCTCTGTGTACGTGCTCAACTCCGTGCTCGTGCACGGCTCTGTGTCCGTGCCCGGGGTGCAGGTGCGATGGACATGGAGTCGCCGGACGCTGGTCTGGCGCGACAGCTGCTCTGCGGGAGCCGCGGGACCGGTCGACCAGGCGTTTCGTGAGCAATCATGACCCATGCCGGGCACTCAGACCGCATCTCGTCCACAGCACACGCAAACTAAGGCGAAATAACCCAACTCGTCCTATCCTGATGCTTGCACTAGCATTCAGATAGGTTCGCCCCGCGACGAACAGTGCACACGGCGACAGCGGACACGACAGACCGTGAACACGACGAACAGCGGGCCAGGACCTCTTCGCTACTCAGGGAGCAGACCGCATGGCACAGCGCTTCATCCAACTCTCTGACGTCTCCGAGATTCTCGACATCTCATCGACGCAGGCCTATGCGCTGGTCCGCTCTGGCGAGCTGGCCGCCATCAAGGTGGGGGGGCGTGGTCAGTGGCGGGTCGAGACGACCGAGCTCGAGAACTACATCCAGCGGATGTACTCGGAGACCAAGACTTTCGTCGACTCACATCCGTTCGGGGCATCCCCGGACAACCCGGACAGCACTGCGTAGCGCCTCCTCACCGCTATTCCGTGCTCCTGGGCGGGTTGTCACACCCGCTCACCCGTGACGAACCACGACGATCGCCGTGAACGGAATCACCCGACGCGCCAGGATGTTCTCGGCACGCCGGGCCAGGTCGGCCGGATGCTCACTGAGATCAAGCGCGTCGGCGCCCACCGCATCGACCGTGCCGGTCGTCACGGAGCCGCCGATATCGGTCAGCGACACCACGGACCGGTTGCGGCTCAGACCGCGTAGGGCATAGCCGAGACCAAACCTCTTGGCCGTCGCCAGGCCGGGACCGACGGCCGCCCGTCCCCCCAGCCCGTTGACCGAGACGATCGCACCGAAGGGGACGAGGCTCCCCCGGTCGCCAGGCTCATCAACGAGAAGCCAGTCGGAGCCTGCGTCCGCCACCCTGCCGCAGACCCGGACGCCGGCCGCCAGCCGTAGCTCGATGTGCTGCCCGGCGTGCGCGATGAAGCGCTCGTGCAGTCCCACCTGAGCACGCTCCCGACGGATGCGGTCCGAGACCTCCAGATCGAGCTCACGCTGCCCGTCTGCGTCCAGCTGTGCCTGCAGGTCGTCGAAGAGACGATCCCATCGCATGGCATCTCCTCCTGTCCGGTTGACCTGACTGGTGGCCTGACTTGGTTGAGCTGTCTCGGTTGACCTGTCCTGATGGACCTGTCTCTGTGGTCCGGGGTCGATCACACCCCGCCAACAGGCCTCGTGTCCAATGCCTCCGCCGTTGAACCAGCGCACCTTTTGCTAAACGCAAGCAAACTGTACTATCTTGCATCTAACAAGAGCAAAATGGTCTAGGAGCAGGTATGTCGACACGTCTCAGTACCAGCAGTGCCCGGCCCGTCGCCGCAGTCGCGCTGGCCACGGTCAGCCTCGTGGCTGCCGCCGCGCTGGGGTCCCTCTTCCTGAGCACCTCCCTCGACGCCTGGACGGCCATCGACGCCTCCGGCCCGGCGGGGCCCGCCGACGGCATACTCCTGCTGACGGCGCTGAGCGGCACGCTTCTGTCGCTCTGGCTGGGACTGGGCCTGGCCCTCTCCGCGCTGTCCGCACTCCCGGGCGCACTCGGGCAGACCTGCCGACGTCTCGCCGCCCGGGTGGCCCCGACGGCCCTACGCAAGGTCGTCGCCTTCGTTCTCGGAACCACTCTCACCGCGGCGCTGGTCCCGGGCACCGCCGTTGCGCACACCGGTGGCCTCAGCAGCGGGACCCTTCGCGGGGAGGTGGTCGCCACCTCCCAGCAGGCCGCCCGCCCCGGCAGCGCCGGCCTCGCGGCGGCCGCACCGGATGCGTCCTTCCGCTTCGTCACCGAGGCCCCGCCCGGCCGCACCAACCGAACGGCGGCCCGCACCATCCGAACGCTGCCCCACCCCGCCCGCACCGTGGCGCGCACGGTCGACAGCGGGGCTCACGACTCGGCGCCACCTCCCTCCTGGCTGCCGGAGAGACCGGCGTCGCGAACCATGCCCGGCGCCGGGACTGACGACGTCGTCGTCCTGCGCGGCGACACTCTCTGGTCGATCACTGCGCGCCATCTCGGCCCGGGAGCCACGGCGGCGGACATCGAGGCCGGTTGGCACCGGTGGCTGGCCGCCAACCAGGAGGTGATCGGCGATGACGCCGACCTCATCCTGCCCGGCCAGCTGCTCCGTCCTCCCCCGGCACAGCGAGCCGGATCGTGACACCCCGCCTCGGCGCAGGGGCCCGCGCGGTGGAACCGGCTGCGACACTGAGCCCGCCTGCCGCCCGAGTCCGGCCGGCGGCACCGACCGTCCGGCCGGCGACACCGGCCCAGCCTGCCGGTGCCGGACTGACGGCTGGCCTACGCCTCCGGGTGCGCCCTATCCCGGAGATCTCCCCACCGGTCATCGATCCGCGAAGCGCCGAGCCCGCCGACCTTAGCCCCTTCGTCCAGGGCACCCTGGCGATCAGCTTCAACCGGCGGCACGACCCTGCGGCGAACCGGCAGGAGCTGAGCTTCTTCGAGCCCCAGCGCACCCTGTCCAGCGACCTGCCGGAGCCGCGGGCCTGGGTGAGCCATATGGCCCAGGCCCTCATCGAAGTCATGGCCGGAGCCCGCCCGGCTCCGCAGGTCATCCGCTGGACAACCCCCGAGGTCTACTCAGCCCTGGCCCGGCGCAATGCCGCCGCCAGCCGGCACCCGACCCTGATCCGCCCGGCCATCGTGCGCCGGGTCACCATCTGCGAACCAGCCGACGGGGTGGTCGAGGCGTGCGCGGTGGTCCTGGACAACGGGCGGGTCCGGGCGCTGGCCCTGCGCCTGACCGGCGTCGACCGGCGCTGGGTGGTCAGCGCGCTACAGGTCGGCTGACCCACCCCGGAGGGCCGTTCGGCCCCCGGCCTCAGGCCTCCGGGCTGTTCCTGCCTCTGGGCCAGCGGGCTGTTGTCAGCGACGCTTGTTCCGGTTCTTGCTCTTCTTGCTTCCGCCGCGAGGGTCCGCGGCCTTGCGTGAGGACCTCGTGTCAGCGCTGACCTGGTCGCGCTCCTCGACCGAGTAGTCGTCGCTGGGCGCGGAGTAATGCAGGTGCGCCGGAGCCGCCGGAGTCTCCAGGCCCTTGGCACGGATAGCCTTCGCGGCCTCGAAACCGTCCATCGGAGGAGCCTCGACAGCGTCCTGCACATCCGGCACTTCCTGCGCGTCGCCGGGGTTGACCTCGATCTCGACGTTGAACAGGTAGCCGATCGACTCTTCCTTGATCGCCTCGTTCATCGCCTCGAAGAGCGTGTACCCCTCGCGCTGATACTCCACCAGCGGGTCGCGCTGAGCCATCGCACGCAGGCCGATTCCCTCCTGCAGGTAGTCCATCTCATACAGGTGCTCGCGCCACTTGCGGTCAAGCACGGACAGCACGACCCGCCGCTCCACCTCACGGGCGACCTCATCACCGATCGCGAGCTCCCGGGCGTCGTACGCGTGGTGGATGTCAGAGGTGAGCTCCACCCGCAACATCTCGGAGGTGATGCTGCCGTGGCTCCCGGCTGCCTCCTCGACCTCCGCGATACTGATCGAGACGGGGTAGAGGGTCTTCAGGGCCGTCCAGAGCTGATCGAGGTCCCAGTCGTCGACAAATCCCTCAGACGTCGCCGCAGCGACATAGCCCTCAACGACGTCGGTCATGAAGTGCCGGATCTGTTCGTGCAGGTCCTCGCCCTGCAGGACGCGCAGTCGCTCGCCGTAGATGACCTCGCGCTGGCGGTTGAGCACATCGTCGTACTTCAGGACGTTCTTGCGGATCTCGGCGTTGCGCGCCTCGACCTGCGTCTGCGCGCTCTGGATCGAGCGGGAGACCATCTTGGACTCGATCGGGACGTCGTCCTCCATCTTGGCCGTGGTCATGAACCGGTCGACCATCGCGGCGTTGAACAGCCGCATCAGGTCGTCCTGCAGGGAGAGGTAGAAACGGCTCTCGCCCGGGTCACCCTGACGACCGGACCGCCCGCGCAGCTGGTTGTCGATCCGGCGCGACTCGTGGCGCTCGGTGCCCAGGACATAGAGGCCACCGAGAGCGGTGACCTCATCGTGCTCGGCTGCCACGGCATCCTCGGCGGACTTGAAGGCGGTCGCCCAGGCGGCCTCGTACTCCTCCGGGGTCTCGACCGGGTCCAGGCCTTTCGCCCTGAGGGCGGCGACGGCTTTGAACTCGGGGTTGCCGCCCAGCATGATGTCGGTTCCGCGACCGGCCATGTTCGTCGCCACGGTCACCGCGGACTTGCGGCCTGCCTCAGCGACGATGGTTGCCTCACGCTCGTGCTGTTTCGCGTTGAGGACCTCGTGCGGGACGCCACGGCGACGCAGCAGCTCGGAGAGGTGCTCGCTCTTCTCGACGCTGATGGTGCCGACCAGAACCGGCTGGCCGCGCTTGTGACGGCCAGCCAGATCCTCGACCACCGAGTCGAACTTGGCCTCTTCGGTGCGATAGACAAGGTCGGCCTCGTCGGCCCGGATCATCGGCATGTTCGTCGGGATCTGCACGACGCCGAGCTTGTAGGTGCTGTGCAGCTCGGCAGCCTCGGTCTGGGCCGTGCCGGTCATCCCGGAGAGCTTGCTGTAGAGGCGGAAGTAGTTCTGCAGGGTGATCGTGGCCAGGGTCTGGTTCTCGTTCTGGATCTCGACGCCTTCCTTGGCCTCGATCGCCTGGTGCATACCCTCGTTGTAACGGCGCCCGGCCAGCATCCGGCCGGTGTGCTCGTCGACGATCAGGATCTCGCCGTTCAGGTTGACGTAGTCCTTGTCCCGCTTGAACAGCTCCTTGGCCTTGATGGCGTTGTTCAGGTAGCCGATCAGCGGGGTGTTCACCGACTCGTAGAGGTTGTCGATACCGAGGTAGTCCTCGACCTTGGCGATCCCGGCCTCCAGCACGCCGACGGTGCGCTTCTTCTCGTCGACCTCGTAGTCGCCCTCGCCGTCCTCGCCACGATTGAGGCGCTTGACCAGGGACGCGAACTGGACGTACCACTTGGTCGCCTGGTCTGCCGGGCCGCTGATGATCAGCGGCGTCCGGGCCTCGTCGATAAGGATGGAGTCGACCTCGTCCACGATGCAGAAGCTGTGACCACGCTGGACCAGCTCTTCGCTGCTCCAGGCCATGTTGTCGCGCAGGTAGTCGAAGCCGAACTCGTTGTTGGTGCCGTAGGTGATGTCCTTGGCGTACTCGAGACGGCGGGCGGCCGGCTCCATCGCGGAAAGGATGCAGCCCGTCTCGAGTCCGAGGGCCCGGTGGACCCGGCCCATCAGCTCGGACTGGTAGGAGGCCAGGTAGTCGTTGACCGTGATGACGTGGACGCCCTTGCCCTCAAGAGCGTTGAGGTATGACGGGAGGGTCGCGACGAGCGTCTTGCCCTCACCGGTCTTCATCTCGGCGACGTTGCCCAGGTGCAGCGCCGCGCCACCCATGATCTGAACGTCGAAGTGGCGCTTGCCCAGGGTCCGGCGGCTGGCCTCGCGAACGGCAGCGAAGGCCTCCGGGAGGATGTCGTCCAGACTCTCACCGTCGGCCAGACGCTTGCGGAAGACATCGGTCTCACCGCGCAGCTCGGCGTCGGTGAGCTTCTCGAAGTCCTCCTCAATCGCGTTGACCTGCTTGGCGATGACCTCCAGCTTTTTGAGGATGCGGCCTTCGCCGACTCGCAGCAGTCGGTCAATGATCGGAATTGGCACGTGACACTCCTGATGAAATCAACCATGATGCGGATCAGTACTCAGTTGGACCTAGGCTAGTCGGTGATGGCCCACCCACTCGCCCCGTCTCCGGAAAACCCCATGTCTGCGGAAGACCCCGTGTCTGCTGAGAACGCCGTGGCTGCCGAAAACGTGCCTCCGACCAGGTCGGCCACCCCGCCTGGCTACCCGCCACCTCCATCGTTCGAGACCGGCCGGCTACGCCTTCGCCCCTGGCGGGACACGGACGTCCCAGGCCCCGGTGAGGGGCCGGACGACGCCAGCCTGCGCTTCATGCCCAGCGGTGCCCAGCCGGGCCCGGACGACTTCCCGGCCTGGCTGGCCAGGCGCCGGCGGGACATGGACACCGGCGCAGACCTGCACTGGTGCATCGCCGAGGCAGCCACCGACGCCATGCTCGGAAACGTCCAGATCTTCCGGATGGGAACGGCCCACGACCGGTTCCAGGGCGAGCTCGGCTACTGGCTGCGGCCCGGTGCCAGAGGGCATGGCTTCATCGGCGAGGCGCTGGGCCCGGTCATCGCCCACGCCTTCACCCCGGACGCCGGCGGCGGGCTCGGGCTGGTCCGCCTGCACGCCGCCACGGACAGTGACAACCTCGCCTCCCGGTCGATCCTGCTGTCCGCCGGTTTCACCCAGTGGGGCGCCGACCACCAGGCCTGGCGACGGGCCGACGGGTCCCTTTCCGACGGCACCTACTTCGAGCTGCTGGCCTCCCAGATGCCGGCGCCGGGGCAGCACTCTCCCGAGCAGGCCCCCGGAGCACGAGCCACCGGAGCACCGGCCAGTCCCGACCATCCGGCCTCAGCCGCCCCGGTAGCCACGACAGCCACGACAGCAAGGACAGCCACGACAGCCACGACAGCCACGACATTGGAGGTGGTCACGCTGGAGGGCCACGGGGTCCGGCTGCGCGGGTGGCGGCATACCGATGCGGGGCGGGTGGCCGAAGCGTGTTCGGACCCGCGCACCCAGCACTGGCTGGCGCACAGCCTGCCGACTCCGTACACCCTGCAGGACGCCCACTCCTACATCGCCGGGCGCAGTGCCGAGGCAGAAGACGGCAGGAGCCTGACCTGGTGTGTCGCCGACGCGGGGAGCGACCTGTGCCTCGGATCCGTGGCGATCATGGATCTGCGCCATGCGATGGGAACCTCAGGGGAGATCGGCTACTGGGCCCATCCCGACGCGCGGGGTCGCGGGGTGATGACCGAGGCCGTCCGGCTGGCCGTGCGCCACGCGTTCATCCCGCGCGAGGACGGTGGCCTCGGGCGACGACGCCTGCAGCTCGTCGCCGCCGACGGCAACTCGGCCTCGGCCCACATTGCCCGGGACAGCGGCTTCACCGAGGTCGGCCGGGACCGGCAGGCCGAGCAGCTGGCCGACGGGACGTTCGCCGACCTGGTGCGCTTCGACGTGCTGGTCGACGAATGGCCCCCTGCCGGTGACCCGGCGACTGCCACCCGTGCGACGCCAGGCGCCAGGAACTCCCTGGGCTAGCTGGCGACGGAGCCGAGTCCCAGCCAGCCGGCCATCGATTGCAGGTGCCGGTCCAGGGCCGGTCGTGCCTCTGGCGGGGCGCCCGGCTCCCAGTGGATCGCGCGGGCCCGCAACACGTTGGCCGTCCGGTCAGCCTTGAGGTCAACCCGGGCGACCAGGCTGTCGCCATACAGGAAGGGCAGCACGTAGTAGCCGTGGATCCGCTGGGCGGCGGGGACATAGATCTCGAGCCGGTAGTGGAAGCCGAACAGCGCCAGGGTCCGGTCCCGCTGCCAGATCAGCGAGTCGAAGGGACTCAGCAGCGCCTCGGCATGGATCCGGCGCGGGACCCGGGCGTGTTTGTGCAGGTAGGCCGGCCGCTTCCACCCGTCGATACTCACCGGGATGAGATCTCCGGAAGCCACCAGGGCCTCGATCGCCGGGCGGGCCTGGCCGGGGCTGAGCCGGAAATAGTCCCGGAGGCACTGCTCGGAGCCGACTCCGTGAGCCGTGGCGGCAATCAGCATCAGCCGCCGGAACGCCTCGTCGTCCGGGGGCCGCAGGCTGGGGGAGATCGACTGGACCGCGACGCTCTTGGGCAGGACGCGCTCGAGGGGCGCATATCGTCGTTCGAACTGTGTGGTCCGCCCGGCGCTGCTGATCCGCCCCGACCAGAACAGGTGCTCCAGCGCCGACTTGACCAGGGACCAGTTCCAGCCCCACTCGCTCCTGTCCCGCGGCAGGTCGTGGGCCAGCGCGGTCTCCACCTCGCGGGAGGTCAGCGGGCCACGAGAGACCACCTCGGCGAAGACGACCTCGACCAGCTCCGGGTGCTCTCGGGCCACCCGTTGCATCCCGCCCCATGACTCGGCCAGGGCACGCTTCATCCGGAAGTTGAGCAGGGCCCAGGTCGACGGCGGGACCAGGCTCGCCTCGTGGGCCCAATACTCGACAAGGCGGCGGGGCGCGACGTCACGGGCGCGGTCCAGCAACGCCGTGTCGTAGGGGCCGAGCCGGGAGAAGAACGGCAGGTACTGACTACGGGTGACCACGTTGACGCTGTCGATCTGGATGATCCCGACGCGGTCGATGACCCGCTGGAGGTGACGCATCGTGGCCGCGCCCGGCTTCGGCCTGACATCGGCCAGTCCTTGGGCTGCGATGGCGATGCGCCGGGCCTTGGCCTGGCTCAGCCGTGGGATCACCGGGGGCACACCAGCACCCTACGGCGGCCGCAGATCAGTCGGATCCCCACCGGGATCCCCCGGCGCTCAGTCGGGCAGATCGAGAATCTTCTCGCGGAAGGCGTACATGGCTGCCTCCATCCGCGAGTGCAGCTGAAGCTTCTCGAGGATGTTGCGCACGTGGTTCTTGACGGTGTTCTCGGAGATGAACAGCTCACGCGCGATGTCCTTGTTGGCCATCCCCCGGGCGACCAGCTTGAGCACCTCGAGCTCGCGCTCAGTCAGCCGGGGAACCGGCGCCGTCGGCCGCTCGTCCTGCTTCTTGATCATCAGGGCGAACTCGGACAGGAGTTTGGAGGCCATGGACGGCGAGATCAGCGACTGCCCGGCATAGACCGCCCGCAGACCGCTGGCGATCTCCTCACCCGGCACGTCCTTGATGAGGTAGCCGTTCGCCCCGGCGCGGACCGCCTCATAGAGGTCGCCCTCCTCGTCCGAGATGGTCAGCATGATGATCTTGGTCGAGGGCGCGAGCTCCTTGATGGCCCGGCAGGCCTCGATGCCCGAGGTGCGCGGCATCCGCACATCCATCAGCACGACGTCGGGCAGCAGCTCCTCGGTCCGTTTGATCGCCTCCACACCGTCGCCCGCCTCGCCGACGATGACAATGTCGGACTCCTGGGCGAGCACCAGCTCCAGCCCTCGCCGGTAGAGGACGTGGTCATCTGCCACCAGCACCCTGATGGGCTCGCCCGGCCCCCCTGAAGCGCGCGGCCCTGCCGCTGCGTCACCGTTCTTGGTCACTCCGACATCATGACACGCCGACGGCGACAAGGGCACCGTGCGGATCGCCCGCACGGTGCCCTTGTCACTGAGAAAGTCAGGCTCAGGAGACGCGCGCCTCCTCCTCGGAGACATCCAGGTGGATCACGCCGTAGGACCAGCCGTGCCGGCGGTAGACGACGCTGGCCTGGTTGGTGTCCTTGTCATGGAACAGGTAGAAGTCGTGTCCGACGAGCTCCATCTCGTACAGCGCCTGGTCCAGCCCCATGGGCATGGTGGCGTGGACCTTCTCGCGCACGTGAATCGGCGAGTCTCCGGCGGCGCCAAGGAGGTCCCCCTCATCGAGGCCGGACCCGGTGGCACCGGTCGGCTGGCCGTCGAGGCCCAGCGGATTCTCGGCAAGCCGTGAGGTGGCCTGGGACACGGACTCGGGCACTCGTCGCCCACGGTGCACCCGACGACGGTCGTGGTCACGCCTGAGGCGCTCCAGCAACTTGTCCATCGCTATGTCGAGGGCGCCGTACTTGTCATCGGCTACGGCCTCAGCCCGGACCACAGGGCCCTTGACATGGCAGGTGATCTCGACTCGGTCGGCTGCTTTGGACTGGCGCTTGTTGACCTCATGGGTGACCACGACATCGAGCCGCTGAACGCGCGGTGCGAGTTGTGGAACCTTGGCCAACTTCTCGTCCAGGTGGCGGCGGAAACGCTCTGAAACTTGGACGTGCCGTCCAGTGACGACGATCTCCACGGGAGTCCTCCTTAGGTGAATGACAGCTCTCTTGCGGCCTGCGCAGGCCCACTAGTCGCCGCACCACCACCCTTTCGGGCCACACCCCAAGGTGCCCCCAGGCGCCCACCGACCAACGGTGCCGACGCCCGATCTCGCCATTGAAACGGCGTCCCTGGGGCTCATACTCGAACGGTAGACCACGAACCGGTGAGGCGATACACCGATTCGGAATACGCGGGGTGCAGGGGGCCTGCGGGGACCTCAGCCCAGCCCCGAAGGGTGTTCGGGCCGGCCGGCGCCTCGCCGCTGGGTCGCGGCCACAGTCGCCGCGGCGACATGGGTCACCCCTCCCGCGCGCAGGGCCCGGGCGGCTTCGGTAAGGGTCGCTCCGGTGGTCAGCACATCATCGACCAGCAGGCAGGTGACCTCGTGCACGCGGTCGCGCCAACGCGGCTGCACCTGCATCGCCAGCTCGAGGTTGGCGGCTCGCTGGCGCCTGTCCAGCCCGGCCTGGTCGGCAACCCGGCGCCGGAGCCTCAGCGCCGGCGCGACAACTAGGTCGGACCCGGCGCGGACGCACTGCGCGACTGCGGCACGGGCCAGCAGCTCCAGCGGGGCGTCCCCCCGGCGGCGGACCGCAGCGGGCGACGACGGGACCGGCACCACGAACACCGGCCCGGTGCCAGCGACCAGAGCGGCCCGGCAACCCGGATCGGCGGCCACCGCCGCAGCCACCGCCTCAGCCAGCATCGGCGCCAGGACCCTGACCAGGTCGCGACGCTCACCGTCCTTGAACGCCACCAGCGCCACCCGCACGGCCCCGCCGTACGGGGTGGCGGACCAGGTGGGCGGGTAGCCGGCGGGACAGGGCGCAGGGCTCACCGGTCCGGGGCCTCCCGGAAAGGCGTCCCGGGTCGTCTCCTGCACGCACGACAGGCACCAGCCATCGCCCGCCTGCCCGCACCCGCCACAGGTGGTGGGCAGGGCAAGCTCAAGAGTGGCCTGCAGGGCGTGACGGACGGCGAGCACCAATGTCATACGCCTGAGCCTTGCTGACCGGCTCGGCCGAACGCCGATCAGCCGCCGGTCTGGGGACGGTCGGTCAAACGGCCGGGACCTGTGGAAAACGGGCACCCGAACTACCGAGATCAGATTCGCCATTCAGGGGACAAATCAACCTGCCAACCCCCATGATGAAGGTGATTCCATTGGGCAGCAGAAGGGGCCGCCGGTGCATGCAATGTGGTCCAGGACGAGGCCCACGATCTTGCGATCTGCCGTGGTCGCCGCGGCCATCACCGTGGGTTCCATCGGTCATGACCTGCTCGTCGTGCTGCCATGGATGCTGCTGATCCTGGTCCTCGATATCGCAGCCGGCCGCCTCCTGGGGTTCGGTCCGGGCCAGAGCGCCCGGCGACGCAACCAGGCTCTCACGGTCACCCTGGCCGGCGCCATCGTCGCCGGGGCCGCCGTCGCATCCATCCCGGCCGATCGCCCCACGCTCCTGGCCCCCGGCATGCTGCTGATCCTGATCCCCGCGTTCCGGGCCGGCGAGGTGTGGGGGCGCCTGGCAGCCGTCGCCACCGTCGCAGTCTCGATGATCGTGGTGCTTGGCACTGTCATGGGGCGCGGAAGGATCACCACGGCGTATCTCGCCAGCACCCTTCAATGGGCGATCCTGGCCGTCGGGCTGGGCCTCCTGGGCGCCTGGACAGCCCAGCTGGCCGAGCGCCGGACCCAGCCGAGGTCGGCCACCACGGCAGCCCACGAGGCTGCGCGTCTCCTGCGACGCCTCAGCGACCTCGCCGGGGCTCTCGAGGGCGGCTTCGACGCGCCGGCTGCCGCAGAGCTGTTGCTGCACGCCGTGAACGACAGGATCCCGGGCAGCCGGATGGCGGTCCTGGTCGGGGTTGGCTCCGAACCTGCCGTGCCGCTCGCGTTGCGGGGCATCGACCGCCTGCCATGGCCAAGCCCCACGACAGGCGACTCGGTCATGGGCCGGGTCTGGCGTACGGGGGTCGCCGAGTCGGGGCTCTGGTCCTCGGTGAACGAGGAAAGGGCGATTGCAGCGGCTCCGTTGTGCGACTCGGCCGGCGCCCGCATCGGAATCGTCGTGGTCGACCGACTCGCCGCGACTCCCTTCACCGACCAGGATCTGCTCGTGCTGGGGTATCTGGCCGAAGGCCACAGTCCCAACCTGGACGTGGCACTGATCTTCGCCGCGCTGCGCCAGCATGCGGCCTTCGAAGAGCGCGAACGCCTGGCCCGCGAGATGCACGACGGGATCGCCCAGGAGCTGGTGGCCCTCGGCTATCGCATCGACGTTGCCCGCCGGGAGGCCTCGCTCGAGGCACCGCAGTTCGCACCGACCCTCGAGGAGGTGCGTGCGGACCTCAGCCGGGTGCTCACCGACCTGCGCCTGCGAATCGCCGACCTCCGCCTCGCGGTGCGTCCCGACCAGGGACTCGGGGCTGTCGTGGGGGCCCGCCTCCAGCAGTTCGGAGCCGCCACCGGGCTGACCGTGGGACTGCGGCTGAACGAGTCGCCATACCGCCTCCCTGCGCACCTGGAGACGCTGATCTACCGGCTGATCCTGGACGTCCTGAATGACGCCCGGACCGCCCGCGGCGTCACCGGGATCGAGGCGCGCCTCGATGTCAATGCCCCGCAGGCGTGGCTGAGCATCACCCATGACGGAGAGTCGCACCTGGCTTTCGACGCCTTCCGGGACCACCCGCTGGTGGCCCTGGGCGCCGCCATCACCGTTGAGCCCGGCCCGGCCGGAGTCACCGTGAGTCTCGCGCTCAACGACCGAGGACCCACACCCCTGCCACACCTCGTCCCCGAAAGGATGGGCCTCAAGACATGACTATCCAGGTCTTCATCGTCGATGACCACAACCTGGTCCGCGAAGGTATCGCGCGGCTCATCGACTCCGAGCCCGATCTGGCCGTGAAGGCCCAGGCCTCATCGCTGGCCGGAGGGCAGGCGCTGGTCTCCGAGGGCGGCGCCGATGTGCTGGTCGTCGACGTGACCATGCCCGATGGCAGCGGGCTGAACCTGGCCAGGTCGGCCCGGTCGACATACCCGGGCATGGGCATCGTCGTGCTGACCATGCACAACGACGACGACACGCTGCTGGAGGCCCTGGACGCCGGCGCCTCGGCGCTGGTCCTGAAGAGCTCGTCGGCCGACGACGTGCTCGACGCCATCCGCCGGTCCGCGAATGCCCCCGATGCGTTCACCGCTACCGGACTGGGCGCTGCGCTGCGACGCCGTGACACGCTGACTGCGGCCAAGCCGATCCTGACGCCCCGCGAGACCGAGGTGCTGATGAGGCTGGTCGACGGCGACTCGGTGGCGTCTGTGGCCCGACAGCTGTACATGAGCGAGTCGACCGTCAAGACGCATGTGGCCAGGGTCTACGAGAAGCTGGGCGCGCACAACCGGGCCAGCGCGATCATGGCCGCCGTCCGCCTCGGCTTCGTCAAGCCGGACAACAACTGGTCACAGTCGGGCTCGGCCCGGGCCGAGAACAACTGACCGGATCGGCAAGCTCAGCTCACCGACAGGCAGCCCACCGACAGGCAACTGTCCGGACCCGGCCACCGTCCGGAAAGACAACTGGCTGGACCTTCACATCTTGCTGAAGGTGTCGATCATCCGGATGGCGCCGGGACCGATGATGACGATGAACATCGCCGGGAAGATGCACAACAGCATCGGGAACAGGATCTTGATCGGCACCTTCTGGGCCTTCTCCTCGGCCCGCTGACGGCGGATCATCCGCATCTGCACCGACTGCTCCCGGAGCACGCTGCCGATCGGAAGGCCGAGCCGGTCCGCCTGGACCAGCGCCGTGACGAAGGTACGGATCTCGGGGACCTTGGTGCGTGCTGCCAGCGACGTGAACGCCGCTGCGCGCGACTTGCCGATCTGGATCTCGGCAAGGACCCGGGCGAACTCCCCCGACACCGGGCCCTCGACCACCTTCGCGACGTGCAGGATGGCTCCGTCGAAACCCTGGCCGGCCTCGACACACACGGTGAGCATGTCGAGCGCATCGGCGAGGCCGCGGCGCAGCACGTCCTGGCGTTTCGCGCCGGTGTTCATCACCATGAGATCCGGCAGGAAGAACCCGGCGATGGCGCCGACCGCGCCGAAGAACAGACCTCGCAGGCTCAGTCCCCCGATGAAGACCCCGACGAACCCGCCCAGCATCAGCCCGGCGCCCTTGAAACCCAGCAACCGCTCGACGGTGAGCGAAGAAGGGTTTCCGGCCAGGTCCAGCAGCCGGGACAGCCGGTCACTGGTGCCGGACGGTGAGAAACGAAGCCCGATCCGCTTCATCCCGGCCAGGAAGGGACGGACCAGGCGGTCGCCGGCCGGTAGCTCGCTGCGGGCAACCTCACGGAGGGCGACCGAGCTCTCGATCATCTCGAGGCTGCGCGCCACCCCGGTGGTCTCGCCGCCACCACGAGAGAAGGCGACGAACAAGATGACACATGCGGCGGCCACTCCGGCGGCGCCGGCGAGCAGCAGCAGCTGGGGGCCCATCTAGACCTCCACCTTGATGACCTTGCTCATCCAGAAGATGCCGAAGGCCATCGAGACCAGCCCCGCGACGAGCATCCCGATCCCTTCCGCCCTGGTCCAGAGCAGCTCGACGTAGGCCCGGTTGGCCACGAGCATGTACAGGAACAGCCCGATCGGCAGGGCGATCAGGATGTACGCGGACAGCTTGCCCTCAGCCGCAAGCGCCTTGACCTGGCGGCTGAGCGCCTGCCGGTCGCGCAGGGTCGCCGCGGTGTTGCGCAGGGTCTCGGCGAGGTTGCCGCCGACCTGACGCTGGATATCGATGGCCATCCCGGTCCAGCGCATGTTCTTGCTGTCCATCCGGTCGGCGAGGTGACTCAGGCTGTCGGTGAGATCTGCCCCGATCCGGGTCTCGGCAAGGGCCCTGGAGAACTCCTTGGCGGCGGGGTCGTCGGCATCCCTTGCGACGCCGTCCAGAGCCTGCAGCAGCGAGAACCCCGTCGAGAGGCTGCTGGCGACCAGCGTCAGCACATCCGGGAGCTGGGCCTCGAACTTCTTGGCCCGTCGCGATGCCGTGAACTTCAGGAAGAAGACCGGCAGGAGGTATCCCAGCAAGCCGCCCAGGAGCGAGCCGAAGAAGGTCGAGACCGGCCCTCCGTGCATCAGGAAGATGCCCCCCGAGACGCCGACCACAACGGCGACCGCCCGCAGGACCGCCCATTCGCCGACGCGCAGCGGCAGATCGGCTCGCTCAAGCAGCTTCTGCGTCTTTGGCGTGGACGCCCGGCTGTCCATCACCTTGTCACCCAGGCTGACCAGGCTGGCGCTGATGGCCGTGACGGCCGACCGCTCGCCCTCGCGGGTGGGCATGGCCGAGACGTACCCCTCGATCGAGTCGACCCGACGTTGCCGACGCGAGACGTAGGTCGGTGCCATCAATGCGAAGACCATGCCGACCAGGGCGACGAAGATGGCCAGCAGCGCGCCCCAGAGCAGCCACGACGGACCAAGCGGCCCGGTCGACGCCTTCGTGAGCAGGGGCTGGACGTGAGCCACAGGGGTGGCAGACGCAGTGGGGGTGACCGGCGGCGGCAGGTTCCGCGCGGCCAGGTTGACGGCGGTGCTTCCGGTGAACGCCCTCCGGCCTGCTGTGGCCGACACCGCCAGGGTCTTGACTCCGCCACGGGAGGGCGGAGCGGTGACCAGGACCCGGATCTGCGACCCGAACGCCTGGGCGGCCACGGTGAAGGCCGCGGCGGCGAAGGCGTCCGCGACCGCGGTGCTGCTACCGGCCGCAGACACGGTTCCGTGCCCGGCTTTCGCCAGGCTCGTCAGGACCGAGCCCTGCGACTCGCTGGTCTTGAAACCCACCACCTGGGCGCGCACCCCCGACGAGGACAGGGCCGTGAGTGTCTGGGCCAGGCTCCGGCGGCTTCTCGTGTCACCGCCGTCACTGATCAGGACAAAGCTGCGGTCGCCGGTGGTTCCCAGCTGGGCCAGGGTCGTGGCGAGGCCGTCATACAGGCTCGTCTCGCCGCGCGGCGTGAGAGCAGCGATCGCCGCCCGCACCGCGGCACGGTTCAGGGTCGGGGTGGCGACGACCGCGGGGACCGTCGAGAAGGCGACCACTCCGACGTAGACGTCCTTGGGTACTGCGGCCAGGAACGCGTCGGCGGCCCGCACGACGGTCTGCATCCCGGGCAGCCCCATCGAGCCGCTGGTGTCGATCACCAGGGTCGTGAGGCGACGTTCCCTGGCGATCGGCTGGACCGACACCGGTGAGGCCACGCCACCGATGGTGGCCTTCACCGAGGCAGGGCTGATCTTGGCGCCCCCCGCCGTCTGCGCGGTCAGGATCACGCTGACGCCCGCCTTCGTGACCTGGACCTCGCTCAGGGACGCAGCACCCGGCCTGGGCGCCGTAGCCGCAGAAACGCCGGAGGCAGTCGCTGCGAGGAACCCCGCCACCAGCACGCCGGCGCAGGCTGACCGCAGACGGGCCCGCCTCACTCGTCCGCCCATGATCAGCCCGATCCGCGCACGAACATGGACTGGGGCAGCTCGATCCCCAGGTCGTGAAGATGCTCGGTGAACTTCGGGCGCAGCCCGGTGCTGCGCAGGCAGCCGAGGAAGCGGCCGTTCGCATCCCGGCCGGCACCGTAGTCGAAGGTGAACAGGTCCTGGAGCGTGATGACGTCGCTCTCCATGCCCTCCACCTCGGTCATCGCGATGACGCGCCGGCTGCCGTCCTTGAGCCGGGCTACCTGGACGATCAGGTCCAGCGCACTGGCCACCTGGTCCCGGATGGCTCGCACGGGCAGGGCGATCCCAGCCATCAGCACCAACGTCTCCAGCCGGGCCAGGCTGTCCCGGGGGGTGTTCGCGTGGACGGTTGTCAGGGAGCCGTCATGCCCGGTGTTCATCGCCTGCAGCATGTCCAAGGCGGCTCCATCGCGAATCTCACCGACCACGATGCGGTCGGGACGCATCCGCAACGCATTCTTGACCAGGTCACGGATGGAGACAGCGCCCTTGCCCTCGGTGTTGGCCGGGCGCGCCTCGAGGCGCAGCACATGGCGCTGATGCAGCTGCAGCTCGGCCGCGTCCTCGACCGTGATGATGCGCTCGTCTGCGGGGATGAAGCTGGACAGGACGTTGAGCAGAGTGGTCTTGCCTGAGCCGGTCCCGCCCGAGATGACGATGTTGCGCCGCCCCAGGACACAGGCCTGCAGGAAGTCACGCGCCTGCACGCTCAACGTCCCGAACGTGATGAGGTCGAGGTCGGTGTAGGGATCAGCCGAGAACTTCCGGATCGTCAGGATGCTTCCGTCCAGGGCGATGGGCGCGATGACGGCGTTGACCCGGGAGCCGTCAGCCAGACGCGCGTCCACCATCGGGGAGCTCTCGTCCACCCGGCGGCCGATCCGGCTCACGATCTTGTCGATGGTGCGTCGCAGATGCATGTCGCTGGTGAACTTCGCCTCAACGGCAAAGATCTTGCCCGCACGCTCGACGAAGATGTCGTTCGGCCCGTTCACCATGATCTCGGTGATCTCCCCGTCCCGCAGCAGCGGCTCCAGCGGCCCCAGGCCGAGGATCTCGTCGGCGACCTCCTGGGCGATGCGGTTGCGGTCCGCCGCGGCCAGCGGGGTGTTCTCGGAGTTGATCACTGACTGGAGAGTCTGACGGACCCGGAGCTCCAGCTCGCTCTGCTCGAGATGCGGGTCGTACAGCTGTGGGCCCAGCGACTCCATCAGGGCCTGATGGACACTGGCCTTCACGTGCGCGAAGGGGTCACGAAGGCGCGCCGCTGCGGGTGTCTCGGCGGTCGCCGACTCACGCCCGCCCGGTCCCTGCGGCGGCGTTCCCCTGGCCTGCTCGATGCGCTCGGTGAGGCTCATTACTTCGCGCTTCTGTGGAACAGCTGGCGGCGGGCCTTGGGCGGCGGCGCCGACTGGCCGAACCGGGCCAGCGGTCCGACCGGGACCGATGACGAGCTGTTGAGGATGTACAGGTCGGCGAAAGATCGCAGAGCGTTTGAGACGGGGTGCTTCGGTTCGTCCAGGATGATGGGCACGCCCCGGTTGACCGAGGCCGGCACATGGAAGCTGCTCGGAATCATCACCGCGATGGGCTGCTTGATCGCGGCGACGACATCCTCGGTGTGCAGCCCGACCTTGACGTCGGAACGGTTGAGGATCACGATCCGCGCGTCGCGCGGCTGCCCCAGCAGGTCGAGGGTGTCCAGGGTGAGCCTGAGGTTCTTGACCGCCGGGATGTCCAGGGTGGCCAGAAGCACCAGCATGTCGCACAGGTCCAGCGCCGCCAGCACATGCTCGGAGAAGGCCGGGGGCGTGTCGATGATGATGTATTCGTAGGAGTGGCGGGCGACCCGGAGCATCTCTCCCACCGTCGCCCCAGAGATCCGGTCCACCTCACTGGGCTGGCTGGGCGCGCAGATGGTGTGCAGCCCGCTCTCATGCCTGGTCACCACCGAGGCAAGGCCCTGCGCGTCGATATGCCCGGTCATCGCGACCAGGTCGCCGACCGAGGTCTCCGGGCGCAGCTGCAGGCTGATCGCGACATCACCGAAGGCCAGGTCGAGGTCGACCAGCAGGACCCGCGCGCCGGTGGAGGCCACGTAGGCGCCCAGGTTCGTGGCGATGGTGGTCTTGCCGCACCCCCCCTTGGCGTTGAAGACCATGATGACCCGTCCCTCCTTGACCGGGGCGCCACCAGAGATCCCGATCATCTGCTGGGAGATCCCGAGGCTCCGCCGGCAGGCGTTGGACAGCGAGGTCAGGTCGTCGTGGGCGACCACCTCGCGGAAGCCTGCGCGCAGGGCCTGGCCCAGGATCGTGACATCCAGCCGGCGACGAAGCAGGATGATGCTCACCTCGGGTCGCTCACTGCGGACCTGCTCGGCCATGGCCACCGCGGCCTGCTGGTCGACGTCCGGCCCGACGATCACCAACAGCTCCGACGGGCTGGCGGTCAGCGCACGGGTCACCATCTGGGCGACCTCGACGACCTGGATGTGGTCACTGACCGCGAATCGATAGGTCTCGGCCGCCGACGGGTCGCTGTCCCAGAGGATGGTCATGGATGGGGCCCCCTGCCTACTTGTTGAAAAGTGTCGAGTCAGAGACGACTTCGCCGGGATTCGCCTTGGTGTCAGTGCCGCGCAACGCGGCGTACAGGGTCCCGGTCTGGATGCCGTGGACGAGCTTCGCCGCCGTCGCAGGCGGAAGGGCGACGGTCACCAGCGCACCGGCCGCAGCGCTCTGCTCCTGGGCGCCTTGGGTGCCGGTAGGTGCCAGCGACGTCGAACCCACCGCGATGACCAGAGCGTCATCGAGCAGGACCCGGGTCTCTTTGGTCCCGGCCGCCGAACCTTTGGCGGTGGCTGCGGGAACATACGTGTCGTAGATGACGATGCGCGAGCCAGGAGTCACAAACATCCCGACCCTGCCCTGGTCAGTGAAGGAGACCGAGACTGCCACCATTCCGTCCGGAACCTGAATTGCCTTCTGTCCGGTCGGAGTCGTGCCGAAACGGCTGGCGACCACGAACTCACCCTGGGCGATATCGGCGAGCGCCACGAGCTTGCCGTTCGAGGCGTCGACCTTGGTCAGGGCCCCGGCCGGGATCCCCTTGGCGGCGATCTTGGTAGGCACCATCAGGCCTTTGGCCACCGCATCGGCGGCGGAGGTTCCTGATGGCACCCGCTCCTGGGTCTGGAACACCGTCGCCGGCTTCTGACCGGCGACCGCTCGGGCGTCGGCCCCGCCGGCATAGAGCAGCACCGCGCCAACGCCGATCAGACCGACCACCATGGCGGCCAGTACCGCCATCACACGACGACCCATCAGGGCATCCTCTTTTCACAGGAGCTATTCGACTGTCGTTCCGGCGCACTCTGGTCGGGCTCACCTGAGAACCAGCACACACACGGGCCATCTATCCCGCGGCACCCGCGAAATAGATGGCTCGTGTGTTGACCGTGCGACGTCGCGGGGCAACCGCTGGCAGTCACCACTGGACCTCACATCTCCCGGCGAAGGGGCGGCTACTCGTTGTCCTGCTGAGTAGCGTCCATCAACTGGCGATGGGCGATCAGATCAGGGAGTTGGCAACTTGCTGGTGACGCCGGTGAACAGGGCGGAGAGCTGGGTACCGAGCAGCGTGACGGCACCAATGATGACGACGGCGATCAGGGCAACCATGAGGCCATACTCAACGGCAGTGGCGCCGCGGTCATTGCGGTCCCGCAGCAGGGCGGCAAACTTAACCTGGAACTTGACGATTGAAGAAAGCATTTCGGTCCCCTTCGTAGGACGTTGACTGACCCTGGAACGATTTGTTCTGGAATCATTTACAGCATGCGCCGAACCCTCATGAGCCACATCGGCTAATCCGCTTCCGTTCACATCCCTTCTGGTCAATCAGAGATCACCCTTTCGGTCGATACCGGCCACCGGGCGACTACCGGATCCGACCGGCCAGGACCGTCCCTGCCGGTGAGCCCGGGAGGGGAAAAGCACACGCGCCACCTGTTTCCGCGGTCCATTTCGCGGTTCAGACAGCCCGTGTCATGGCCGCGCGGCATCGCCGGCGACCCGTCTCGATCAGGTCATGGCTGAGGCAGCTTGTTGCTGACGCCCTTGAACAGAGAGGAGAGCTGGGTACCGAGCAGGGTGACGGCGCCGATGATGACGACGGCGATCAGGGCCACCATGAGGCCGTACTCAACCGCCGTGGCACCACGCTCCCGGCGGTCACTCAACAGGGAGGAGAACCTTACCTGGATCTTAACGAGCTGAGAAAGCATAGCTGTCCCTTTCAGAGGCTGGAGTTCCGATCCAGGAACGAAGCATTTCCGAATCTCTTTCAGGATGCGCCATCCGCAGTCGAATGGCATCGGCACATTCGCCTGCACTCCCCGGCATCCGGTCAATAAAGGATCGCCCGTTCGGTCGATAAGGAATCGCCGGTCAGAAAGGCCATACTCGGCCATACTTGAATGCATGCCCGACGACGTCAGCCCTGACTCGTCATTGCTTCCTGCCCGCGCCGGGGCCCGGGACGCGACTGCCGGGGCGATCGGCCGGGCCCTGGCCGGACCCGGGGAGCCCTCCGCAGAACCCCGCTGGCTCGTCCCCGCGCTGGCCGTCTTCGCGATCGCCTCAACGGTCAAGCTCGGGGTCCGCGCGGTCAGCGATCCCGACGCGTGGTGGCATCTCAAGACGGGCGCCTACCTCCTCTCCCACTGGCAGTTCAACGGCCCCGATCCGTGGGTGCCCTTCTCGTCGCGGCCGTTCGTGCTCACCCAGTGGCTGCCCGAGGTGGTCGCCCAGAAGGGTTACCAGCTTTTCGGCCTGCCAGCGGTTGCCTGGCTGCGGTGCGCGGCAATGCTGGCCCTGATCTCCGCCCTGGTCTGGACCGCCCGGCAGGCAGCCGACACCGTGCCCGCGATCATCGCGGCGCTGGCCGGGCTGCTGGGCACCGGGGGAAGCCTGTCCGAGCGTCCTCAGCTCGTCAGCTTCGTCCTGTTTGCCGTCACGGTGGGGGCCTGGTGGAAGACAGCGCGAGATCTGAGACCACGCTGGTGGCTGGTCCCGGTGACGTTCTTGTGGGCTTGCAGCCACGGGATGTGGGGGGTCGGTGTGCTCATCGGCATGGTCGTCATCGTGGGTCTGGCCCTCGATCGTCGCCTCAGCCGTCGTGACGCGGCGACGCTGCTTGCGGTCCCGGCCCTCTCGGTCGTTGCCGCCGCCCTGACCCCGGTCGGGCCACGGCTGCTGCTGACTCCTTTCGAGGTGTCATCGAATGCTGCTGCTTTCGTGGCCGAATGGCAGCCGACCAACGTCCGGGACCTCTTCGCCGGGGTCACTCTCGTGATGATCGCCCTGGCGACCCTGCCCTGGATCCGGAGCACGTCGCCGCGGCCGTGGTGGCAGATCGCCCTTGCCGGGTCCGCGGTCGTGCTCACTCTGGCGATGGGACGTACCGTGCCGCTCGGGGCGATCATTGCCACCCCCCTGCTGGCCGCCTCCTTGCAGGAGCAACGCGGACATTCACCGGCACCGCTGACCCGGCGGGGAACCACGGCCTGGCTCGCACTGGTCACGGCCGCTGCGATCGCGGCGGTGCCGATCGCCGGAGCACTGGCACAGCGACCCAGTGGCTGGCCGGAGAGGCTCCGTCCGCCGCTGGCGGCCATACCTGCCAAGACCGTTGTGCTGAATGACTTCACCGTCGGGGGCTGGCTGTTGTGGGCAGAGCCGCGCCTGACACCAGTGATCGACCTGCGTTCGGAGATCTACTCGGGCGCCTACCTCCGGGAGTATCTCCGCGCCCAGGAGGTGGGTCCGGGCTGGCAGCAGCTTCTCACTCGTACCAAGCCGGGGTACGCGCTGCTGAAGGCGGATGCCCCCCTGGCACTTGCTCTTCAGGATCGGCTGAGGTGGACAACGATCGGCAAGGATGCGGGCTACGTGCTGCTGAAGGCGCCCTGAGCCATGTCAGCGCCGACGGACGTGTCGCGCCGGCTGCGGTGGAGACGACCCCCATACGCGATCTGGTTCCCGCTGGCCGTCTACGCGGCCACCCGTCTGGTCGATGCCCTGTTCATCGTGATCGCGGCCCGCCACCAGATCGCGCTGTCTGGCATCGTCGAGGGGTATCACGTCACCGTTGCGTCGGGCGCGCATCCCGGCTACCAGGGTGTGGCCACGAACTGGGACGGCCAGTGGTATCTCAGCATCGCCTCCCATGGGTACCCGGCCACGATCCCCCGGGACGCCGCAGGCCACGTCCTGCAGAACGAGTGGGGGTTCTGCCCCGCCTACCCGCTCCTCGCCGGCGCCCTCATGCGGATCAGCGGACTGGGTTTCATGGTTGTCGCACCGCTGCTGAGCTTCCTGCTGGGCGCGGCAGCCGTCACTGTGATGTTCCGCCTGCTGCGCCAGACCTGTGGACGGTTCACCTCCTCGGCCACCGTGCTCCTGGTCTGCACGTACATGACGGCCGCGTCGATGCAGATCGCCTACTCCGAGAGCCTGGCCCTGCTGCTGCTCTGCACGGCCCTGCTGCTCCTGCGCAACCGTCGTTACGGCTGGCTGGTGCCGGTCCTGATCACTCTGGCCCTGACCAGGACCATCGCTCTGGCCTTCATGCCGGTGGTGATCGTTCACGGGATCTATCGCTACCGCAGTCGGTCCGCAGAACCCTTCCCCGGGCGTGAAAGATGGCGGGTGGCTGGACTGGCCGTCCTGTGCGTGGCGGCCACCGGGCTCTGGCCTGCCATCGCCGCGGTCACCACCGGCAATCTGGGGGCCTACACCCAGACGATATCCTCCTGGGCCGGGACCAGCGGGAGGCTCGGCGTGCTGATCCAGTTCCCGCTGCTGGCCCGGTCCGAGGGCGGCGTCCTTGGGTTGGCGGTGCTGTTCTTCGTCATCGCGCAGACCGCCGGGATCGTGTTGCGCAGGGGCGCGGCAGTCTGGGGCCCGGAGGTCCGCGCCTGGGCGGGGTTCTACCCGCTCTACCTGCTGCTGGCCACCACGGCAGGACCGAGCAGCATGCGCCACCTGTTCCTGGCCTTTCCGCTGTTGTGCCGTTCCCGGAAGATGCCTCGTCACGGTCTGAACGCCGACGGCGGGCAGGCCTGGTGGCGGTTCTGGCGATCTGCGGGCTGGTGCTGCAGTGGGTGTGGATCTCCGGCTATCTGGTCGTCACCGGCCCGCCTGGCGGACGACCCTTCCCCTGATCAGGGGCTACTGCCCGGGGATGAGGAAGTCGCTGCCGGTCTGCAGCACCTGCCAGCCGCTGCCGGCCCGGGCCAGGATCTTGCCCTGGTCCGTCAGCACGACAACGCCCCGCAGCCCACCGGTGTTGGTGACCATCCGGGTGCCGGCAACCGGTGGCATCGCAGTGACCTTGCCGCCGATCTCCACCAGCTGGGGACCCATCCGATCCTTCGGGCTGACCCGTCCGACCACCGCCAGCGTGCTCTCATCCACCCAGGCCAGATCGGTCGCGTCGATGAGCGTCCAGCCGACCCGGAGCGGCTCGCCCGACAGCGAGACCGGCGCGCCGCTGGCCGAGCGCACTATCCCGGCCACCTGGACGCGCACGTCACCGCCATCGCGGGCGCTCGTGATGAGCGCCACCCGCTGGTTGTCGGTGGCCACCTTCAGTGCGAGCACCGACCGGTTGGCCAGCCAGGGGGCCGGGATCGCACGTGGCTTGGCCTTCTCCATCGGGGTGACCGACGTGTCGATGACCCAGATCCTGGCGCCGCCGCCAGCCTGGCCGGCCACCCACATCCCGTTCACCGAGTCGTAGGAGGGGCTGGTCAGATCGCTGCCGAGCTTGGGCAGCTGGAATTGACGGTTCCACTGCCAGCGGGCGAGGTCGCGATGATCGCCGCCGATCCCGGCGATCTCCTGTCCGTTCCAGGACAGGGCCAGCGAGATCCACCCCTCGGGGATCTTCGGCAGGATGGTGCTGACCGGAAGCTTCGGCGGCTTGGGCGGCTGGTCCCGGTCGACGGGGCGGTCCGAGGACACCCGGCTCAGCACGCTGCCGGTCCGCAGGATGGCCGTATCCACCGACGGCGTCCCGTGCGACTGGTAGCCCAGCTCGGCCACGGTGGACACCCGTCCCGGCGTGTCGGGCAGGTCCAGCCCGGCCCCGCGGACCTCCAGCGACACCTCTGACACCGAGGCCACCTGAACGAGCGTCGTGACGAACTGGGCCCACATCGCCCGCCGCAGGTCAGGGTTGGCCAGCAGCGCCGACTCCGACAGGTCGACCACGGCCCGGCCGGACTGGATGGGCACGCTGTCCACGGCGAGCGTCGTCCCGGCCGGCACGCCGGTCAGCGCAGCACCGGCCAGATAGCGGGGAACTGGCGCCAGCTGAGCCCGGGCCAGCGTGGTGGCAAGCCCTGGGGTGATCGGGAACCATCGCCGGTCCACCACGATGTTCTGGGCCACCTTGGAGACGTAGGCCACGGTGAACGACCGGTAGCTGCGGTCGAACTCGCTGGCGCTGAGCCACAGGCCGAACCTCTTGGGTGGCCGTAAGATCCGCCAGCCGCGGGTGAGCTTCTGCATCCCGAAGGTGGCCTGCGCCGAGGTGCCGGCCGGGGTCTCGCGGTAACGGCCGGCGCTGTCCACCTCTGCCACGATCGGGGCGCTGACCCGGACCACGCTGGGCGTCAGGCGTTCCACCTTGAGCGCTGACTCGTCGCCGTACACCTTGACGCCGGAGTCCGGCAGCCACTGATCCTTGACGGCACGAACGAAGAAGGACCGCGCGGTCGCGTGGTCGTCGTCGAAGCCTGCGCCGGCACCGGCCCGAAGGAAACCGCGCACGATCTGCTCCGGGGTGGCGCCGGGCGCCGGGCCGTCAGGCTGGACCCGGACCGGTTGTAGCG
>JBBRZQ010000013.1:0-57760 GCA_038236535.1 Actinomycetales bacterium | reverse complement strand
GTTGAGCGCGACGGCGGTGGTCCCGGCAGGCAGGCCGGGGACGTTGAGCGTCAGGGTGGCTCGGGCGCCGAGCTTCGCCTTGCGAACCCCGGTTCCGGTCCGGGTGTCCAGCACCCGGACCGGTGCCCTGCCGCTGAACCCGGACGGGGCCATCGGACGAATCGCGGCCGAGGCAACCGAGGCCGGCGAGGAGCCGATCGCGTTGGTCGCGGTGACCGTGAACGTGTAGCTCGTGCCGTTGGTCAAGCCTGTGGCGATCGCGGTGGTCCCGGTCGTTGTGGTGGTGCCGCCGCCAGGGGTGGCGCTGACCGTGTAGCCGGTGATCGCCGACCCGCCGTTGTTTGCGGGGGCGGTCCACGCCACGGCGGCCTGGGCGTTGCCGGCAGTGGCTCTGACCCCGGTCGGAGCGGACGGTGCGGCGATGGCACGGGTGATCGAGATGGTCGCGGTCGTGGACGTGGTAGAGACGGTGGTCACCCGGACGGCGCCGCTGTATGAGGTGAAGGTGCCGCCCACGTGCAGCGTGGCGTCATGGTCGCCCGATGACGTGCCGCTCGGTGTCGGGTCGAGCAGCACCGTTGTGCCGCCCGTGCCCGGGTCGGGGTTGAAGCGCAGCACGCGCACGCCAAGGGCGTCACCGCGTACGTCGACGGTGTCCGGCGCCGTCGCGACCCGGTACTCCACGTAGTACGTGACGTTGTTCACCGGGTCCACGATCTCGGCGGACCGGCCCCCGTTGAGGCTACCGAGGGCATTCAGCGTCACGGTGGTGGTGCCATCGGTGGAGATCACGGTGGCCGCGGAGGCGGCGATGATGCCGGTCCGCAATGACTGCGGCGACGACAGGAATGGTGCGTAGGTGGGCCGGGAGCCTGACATCACGTCGTCACCGTCGCCATAGGGGACCTCGTGGCAGCCCGCACCGCTCCAGGTGGTGCCGAGGTATGCCGAGTCGGAGGCTGATGGACACTGCAGGGTGTTGGCGTGCTGGAGCGACATGTTGTGGCCCAGCTCGTGCGCCAGCGGCGGGAACACGCTGTCGCTGACGTACACCATCCCGGAGTCGTTGACGTTGGCGCCGACGGTGCCAAGGCCGTAGCTACAACCAGTGACGTTGGGAGGGAGCTCGACCAGGAGGCTGGTGTTCTGCGCGTCACTGAAGCCGGTCTTGGCTGCGGCCTCGCTCCACAGGCTCCATGGATCCGTGCAGTCGTACACCGAGGTGTACGGCGCGCCGATGGTGGCGGGGACGTCTACTGTGATGCCGCCACCACTGACAGTGGACCAGTAGCTGGAAGCGTTGGCGACCTGGGTCCGGATCTCGGCTGCGGTGACCGTGTTGGCGGGAGACCAGCCCTTAGGTGTGACGATCGCGACAAAAACATGGCGGGTCGCCCGCGTGTAGCTGCCCACCGGGTCGGCGGCTGCTGCGATGACTGCGCTCACCACGAGAGCCTGACCGGTTGAGACGGCGAACGCCACGGTGGCCCTGCCGAGGTCGGACGTCACGGGTGCCGGGGTGCCGTCGCTGGCAGTCGCGAGGTCGTGGGTGTCCAGGGGCGTTGAGGTCAGGGTTCCTTTCGGGCCACGCACGGTCAGCGTGCCGTTCTCCGCGGCGATAGAACGCACCCTGGCTGGCACGACAACGTTCAGGGTGATGGTCGAGCCGGGCTTGACGCGTCTGACGGCGCTGGCTTCCATCGGCACGAGTTGCTGGTCTGCTGTGCGGACGGCGGCAATCTCAGGGCCTGACTGGTCGGCCAGCTTGATCAGCTTGCCGGTGAGAGTAATGGTGGGAACCGTCAAGGCTGCGTCTGCGGGACCTGGCACAAACGCGACTGTTCCGAAGAGGGCGAACAGGGCGACGCCCACGCCGAGACGCCGTCTCAGCATTCGCGCCTGGAAGGCTTCACGGCACCAAAGCCGTTTCAGGGCACGACCTGTGGGGCTCTTTGACATCGCCACCTGGCTCATGACTGCACCTCTCGAGAGGCTCCCGGCCATGTGGCGCTACACGTTTGTGGGTGTGTCCGTGCACCTGCCTTCGAGGGTGGACGTTCTGACCAACCCCGATCACCGGCCTCCGGGCCGTCCAGTAGATGCTGGCACCTGGTCCGGCGTCCGGCAGGTGGTTTGCCCTGGCGATGGGCCGAACAGCGCGAGTCTCGGCCCGAAGGGACTAGCGAAACCCCTCACCAGAGGCCGTTTCCGACTGCCGGCGAGGGGTTCTCACCCGGGCCCCGGTAGATACGTCAAGGACCACTTGGCGGAGGATAGGGGATTTGAACCCCTGAGAGCTTTCACTCAACACGCTTTCCAAGCGTGCGCACTAGGCCACTATGCGAATCCTCCGTCGAGGAGGCTACCCGAGGGTGGGCCACACTCCACAATCGGCCGTCCAGCCGGTTTCGGGGGCCCCCGATCTTGTCGGCTGCAGAGCCCCGATCAACTCGGCTACAGTGGGCTCAGGCCCCCCGTGTGGTGGTACCTCACCGAACTCCCCCAGGGCCGGAAGGCAGCAAGGGCAGGTGAGCTCTTCCAGGTACGCGGGGGGTCCTTTCATGTGCCTGGGGTGGTCCGTCGGTCCAGCCGACTAGATTGGGCGAGTGAGCACAGCCCTGTATCGCCGCTACCGGCCCGAGTCCTTTGCCGACGTGATCGGTCAGGATCATGTGACCGGGCCCCTGATGCAGGCGTTGCGGACAGGCCGGGTGAGTCACGCCTACCTGTTCAGCGGGCCTCGGGGCTGTGGCAAGACCACCTCTGCCCGGATCCTGGCCAGGTGCCTGAACTGCGAGCAGGGGCCGACCCCGGTGCCGTGCGGGGTGTGCGACTCCTGCGTCGCGCTGGCCCGTGACGGCTCTGGCAGTGTCGACGTCATCGAGATCGACGCGGCCAGCCACGGAGGCGTCGAGGATGCGCGCGAACTGCGTGACCGCGCCTCCTACGGGCCGGCCATGTCGCGTTACAAGATCTACATCATCGACGAGGCCCACATGGTCACGCCGCAGGGCTTCAACGCCCTCCTCAAGATCGTCGAGGAGCCGCCTGAGTTCGTGAAGTTCATCTTTGCGACGACCCAGCCGGACAAGGTCATCGGCACGATCCGCTCCCGTACCCACCACTACCCGTTCCGGCTCGTGCCGCCAACGCGGCTTCAGGACTACCTCGGCGAGCTCTGCACGGCGGAAGGGGTCGCGGTCGCCCCCGGAGTCCTCTCGTTCGTCGTCCGAGCCGGCGGTGGCTCGGTCCGAGACTCGTTGTCGGTGCTTGACCAGCTGATCTCCGGGTCTGGTGACGACGGACTGACCTACCCGGGCGCGGCCGCGCTGCTCGGGTTCACCGAGGGTGAGCTGCTGGATGCCACGATCGACGGGCTGGCGGCCGGCGACGCCGGTGCCGTGTTCCGGCAGATCGACAAGGTCATCGAGACCGGCCACGACCCCAGACGCTTCGTCGAGGACCTGCTCGAGCGCCTGCGTGACCTGATCGTGGCCGCCGCAGTCCCGGACGGTGCCTCGTCAGTCCTGCGCGGCACCCCGCAGGACCAGATCGAGCGGATCCGTCAGCAGTCCGCCGCCTTCGGGCCCGGCGAGCTGTCCCGCTCGGCGGACATCGTCAACGCCGGCCTGACCGAGATGACCGGCACCACCTCTCCCCGGCTTCAGCTCGAGCTGATCTGCGCCCGGCTCCTGCTGCCGGGCGCCTCCGGCGAGAGCGGGTATGCCGCACGCCTCGACCGCCTCGAACGCCGCCTGGAGATGAACGGCCCCCCCGCTCCGGCCGACTCCCGCCAGGGTCGCGCCGGGCGCGCGCCCACTGAGAGTGCACGGCACGAAGTGTCCCAGCCGTCGTTGTCCACCCCGCCGGCCCGACCTGACCCGGCCAGCCGGCAGGAACCCGACCCGGCCCGTAGCCAGGCCACCGACCCGGTCGGCCGCCAGGCCACCGACCCGGCCCGCGGACAGGAACCTGACCCGGTCCGCAGCCAGGAGCGCGCCCAGGCCCGCGGACAGGCGTTCGCCCGGGAGTCGACGCCGGAGCCGCCCGGGCCACCGGTTGATGCGCCGGCCGCTGAACCGCAGACCCGTCGGCTGCAGTCCGATCAGGCACCTCCGGCGGTGCCCGACCGGTCAGTGCCCGGAGCGATCGACACGGACGCCATCCGTCGGTCGTGGCCCGACATCCTGGCCAAGATCTTCACCATCAGGCGCGCCACCTGGACCTTCCTGTCGGAACACACCCAGGTCCTGGACTACGACGGTAGACGGCTCCTGCTGGGGATCCAGACCGAGGGACTGGCCACCACGTTCCGGCGGGGACAACACGCCGAGCTCGTCCGCCAGGCCCTGAGCGAGGTGCTGGGGGTCGAAGCCCAGGTTGAGGCCATTCCGTCCCCGCTGTCATCGCGGTCCGGACCACCTGCGGTCGCCTCGCAGCCTTTGCCACCTGCTCACGCAGCCCCCGTCGATCCGCCGCAGGCCTCTCAGGACAACCCTCGAACGGCTCCTCCGGCAACGACTCCTGCGGATCGGGCTCCTGCGGATCGGGCTCCTGCGGATCGGGCTCCTGCGGATCGGGCTCCTGCGGATCGGGCTCCTGCGGATCGGGCTCCTGCGGATCGCGCTCCTTCGTCAGGGGTTTCCTTGTCGCCTGCCACCTCGGCTCAACCGCCGGTGGCACCCGGGCCGCCAGCAACGCCCAGGGAGAGAGCGCGGGCGGCGGTCGCCCGTGAGGCGAGCGCCCGCAGTGCCCGCCCTGCGCCCTCGGCCAGCGACGACAGCATGGTCAGCGCGGACGACGAGAACATCGATCAGGCGGTGGCCGTGGGCCAGCCCGTCATCGCCCGGGTCCTCGGCGGCACCGTGATCAGCGAGCTGGACCAGTAGGCTCGCCGGATGTATGAAGGCGTGGTCCAGGACCTGATCGACGAGCTCGGCCGATTGCCGGGCGTCGGCCCCAAGAGCGCTCAGCGCATCGCTTTTCACCTCTTGCAGGCCGACTCCGTCGATGTGTCGCGGCTGGTCACCGCCCTCACCGAGGTCAAGGAGAAGGTCCGCTTCTGCAGCATCTGCGGCAATGTCGCCGAGGCCGAGCAGTGCCGGATCTGCTCGGACCCGCGTCGCGACCTCACCTATATCTGCGTGGTCGAGGAGCCCAAGGATGTCGTGGCTGTCGAACGGACCCGTGAGTTCCGGGGGCGATACCACGTGCTCGGCGGGGCGATCAGCCCGATCGACGGCGTTGGGCCCGATGACCTGCGGATCAAGGAGCTGCTGGCCCGGCTGGCCGACACCGATGTCACCGAGGTCATCATCGCGACCGACCCCAATCTCGAGGGCGAGGCAACGGCCACCTACCTGGCCCGGCTCCTGCGCCCGATGGATCTGAAGGTCACCCGGCTGGCGTCCGGGCTGCCCGTCGGGGGAGACTTGGAGTATGCCGACGAGGTAACCCTCGGTCGGGCCTTCGAGGGGAGGAGAGTGCTCGATGTTTGATGAGCTGTCGGACCTGGGTGAGCTGACGAGTCTGGGCGAGGACTCGGCGCGCGAAGCCCGCGCCTACCTGTCCTCGGTCACCGATGTCGCCTCCGGGGCGTCGCCGGACACCGCGATACCGATTCTGCTGCTTGCCGTGTCGCAGGTGCTGGTGGCCGGCGCCCGCCTTGGCGCCATCACCGACGTGGTGCCCGATGAGAGGTTCGAAGCCGATCCGGGTCCTGACGTTGACGTCGATCCGATCCGGCAGGGCCTGGTGAGCCTGTTCAACGGACTGGACGACTACGTGCATGTCGTCGACCCGCTGGTCAGTGCCGAGGTGACCACGGGCTCCATGTCCAACGACCTCGCCGAGGTGGCCGCCGCGCTGACCCACGGTCTGCAGCACTTCGAGAGCGGGCGGGTCAGCGAGGCCCTGTGGTGGTGGCAGTTCAGCTACCTCTCGTCCTGGGGCGACAGTGCCACCAGAGCCCTGCGGGTCCTTCAGGCGGTGCTGGGCCACATCCGGCTCGATGCCGACTCTGACGCCGTTGCCGAGGCGGAGTTCGACGCCCTTCATCCCTGAGGTCTGCGAGCAGGGGCTGGCAGCCTGAGGCAGCGCCTACTGGTTCCGCACGGGCTGCCGGGCGAGAAGGCGCGGCAGCCAACCTGCAGCGTCAGGCCGGGTCCGTCGCGGGGGCGCCCGTCGCGGGGTGCCTTGGCCGTGCAGGGCGCAGGCGGCACAGGGTGATGTGTCACAGGTCTCCGTCGGTCCCTTGACGTGTCAGGTTCGGGTTCAGGCGATGCGGGTCCCGCGGGGCAGCTTGCGGATCGGGGTGCGCAGTCGCCGGACGGCCACCCAGATCGACGCGCCTCCGATCAGGCCCAGAAACACGAAACCGTAGGGCCAGACCGCGTGCACCTTGTTGAGCCGATCGCGCTGAAGCCGCTGATCCTGCGCAAACTGCGGTGATCCGTCCCCTGTCCCGGCGGCCGGGTCAGCGAACTCTGGCCAGCACTCGTTCAGGGAGGCTGCAGCTGAGCCCATCCTTGCCGACCTGGCCCCGTCACTGATCAGCTGAAGCGGCTCGAAGCTCACGGAGTTCACCGCAGTGCGTGAGGGAGCGGCATCGGCGACGACCACGAAGGGGTTGAGCGCCAGCAACCACCAGGTGCGCTCGGTGTGCATGGTCGACTGTGTCCGGACGATGTACACGCAGTCTGCCGCTGTCGGCTGCATGGCGATCTTGTCTTCGGTGGAGGTCGGGTTGTGACTCTCGTACCAGGCCTGCGGGATCGCCTTGACGCGCACGCTGTCCTGGGTCGCCAGGACCGGGATCGAGATCAGGAACGCGATCACCGTACCGACGGTGAGCGCTGCCACGGTGAGGTAGGTCAGCACAGCCGACGAGATCGTCCTGGCGGTCAGCGCTGAGAACATCAGCCCCAGCGTGCAGATCACGGCCAGGACGAAGGTCAGCACCGCAACGGCCAGCAGCATTCGGCCGAGCTCGATCCCGCCGGCGATCCAGGCCCACACCAGGAAGGGTGACGCGACCAGCAGGAAGGCCAGGGAGATCACCCAAGCCGCCAACAGCTTGCCCACCACGATGTCTGCCGAGGTCAGCAGCGTGGTCTGCAGGGTGGCCAGAACCCCGTGCTCGCGGTCGCCGTTGATGGAGGTGGCCGTGAGCGACGGCACCACCAGCATGCCGAGCCCGAGGACGAAGAACACGACCACGTCATACAGCGTTGTGCCGCGGTCGGTGGCCGGCGCCATGAGAGGGTTGTCGGCCGTACGGGTCACCGCCCACCAGGTGAGCCCCGCGACGGCACCGATGACCAGGAACCAGATGCCGAGGACGATCGGCCAGCGGGACGTCCTGATCCGCTGCCTCAGCTCCAGGACTGCGATGGTCCTGACTCCCTGAATGCTCATTGCCGGTCCTCCGTCGCTGCCAGGTAGGCGGTCTCGAGGGCGCCGTAGCTGGGGGCGAAGGCGGTGATCGGTATGCCGTCGCCGACCAGGAGGGCGAGCAGCTCCGAGGCGGCCGCGTCCCCGGCGACCTCGACGTCCACGGCGTCGGTCAGTGGCTGGGTGGTCACCCCGTGGTGGGTCAGGGCTGCCATCAGCCGCGGCGGGTCGAGCGAGGTGATCCGCCAGTGTGAGATGCGCTGGGCAGAGCCAGCACCGGAGCCGGATTCGGAGCCTGCATCGGTGCTGAGATCCTGGGTCGCGACGCTGCGGCCCCGGGCGACGATGACCGCGCGGTCGGCGATCTCCTGCAGCTCGGTGAGGATGTGGCTGGAGACCAGCAACGTCGCACCGGAGGCTGCCAGCTGGCGCAGGATGTCCCGCAGCTCGATCCGGCTGCGCGGGTCAAGGCCGGAGGCCGGCTCGTCCAGCAGCAGGACGGAGGGCTGGTGAACCAGGGCCCGGGCCATCCCCAGACGCTGTTTCTGACCGCGCGAGAGAACCCGTGCAGGTCTGCCCGCCAGATCGCCGAGGTGGACCAATTCAAGGAGCTCACCTGCCCGGACGCGAGCCGCCGCCGGAGCCAGCCGGTAGGCCGCCCCGACGGTCTCCAGGACCTCGCGCACGGTGAGCGCGTCCCAGGTGCCGAAGCCGTCCGGCATCCAGCCCATCGCGGCCCGGACCTCCCGTGGCGCGGTCCCAGGGTCGAGCCCGGCGATCAAGATCGTGCCGCGATCGGGGGCCAGCAGGGTCGCGAGCATCAGCAGCAGCGTGGTCTTGCCTGCGCCGTTGGGGCCGACGAGCGCCGTCACCTCGCCGGGGCGGGCCCGCAGGTCGATGTCGTCGACCGCGAGCACGGACCCGAACGCCCGCCTGACCCCGCTGACCTCGATCCCGCCGGTGACCTCGATCTCGCTTGCCGAGTCCATGGACCAGCCCTTCGTAGCGAGTGTGGTGGGCTGACGGTACGACGTCGCCGTCCTGCGGATTTCAGGGGTCACCGTCCGGCACGTAATATTGACGGCGATGACGTGCCAACCTGATCTGCGCGAACCGATGAGCAGCACCCGATGAGTACGACGAGCGTGGTTCCGGCGACGGCACGCAAAGGTACGGCGGAGTCCGTCGTGCAGGCCCGACGCCGGCGCTCCTTCGCCGTCATCAGCCACCCCGACGCCGGCAAGTCGACGCTCACCGAGGCTCTGGCCCTGCACGCTCATGTCCTGAACCGGGCCGGAGCGGTGCACGGCAAGGACGGCCGCGGTGGCACCGTGTCCGACTGGATGGATATCGAGCGCGAGCGCGGCATCTCGATCACCTCGGCCGCCCTGCAGTTCACCTACCGCGACGCGGTGATCAACCTGGTCGACACGCCCGGTCACGCCGACTTCTCCGAGGACACCTACCGGGTGCTGAGCGCGGTCGACGCGGCGGTCATGCTGGTGGATGCGGCCAAGGGCCTCGAGGTCCAGACCATGAAGCTCTTCGAGGTCTGCAAGCACCGCAACATCCCGATCATCACGGTCATCAACAAGTGGGACCGGGCCGGCAAGGACCCTCTTGACCTGATGGACGAGATCCACGACCGGACCGGTCTTCAGCCAGCGCCGCTGAACTGGCCGGTGGGGATCGCCGGTGACTTTCGTGGCGTGCTGGACATGGCGACCGGGGAGTACACGAAATACACCCGTACCGACGGCGGGGCAACGGTGGCCACCGAGGAGCACCTCGGTGCCGGGGCAGCCGAGGAGCTCGAGGGTGAGGCGTGGCGCCAGGCCGTGGAGGAGAGCGACCTGATCGTGGCGACCGGCGCCGGGGTCGACCCGGAGGGATTCCTGGCGGCCACCAGCACGCCGGTGATGTTCGGCTCGGCCGTCCTCAACTTCGGTGTCCGGTTCCTGCTCGACACCCTGGTCGACCTTGCTCCGCCGCCCTCGGCCCGCCCGGACGCCGACGGCATGCTGCGTGAGATCGACTCGCCGTTCAGCGCGTTCGTCTTCAAGGTGCAGGCCGGGATGGACGTCGCCCACCGCGACCGCCTCGCCTTCGTGCGGATCTGCTCGGGCACTTTCGAGCGGGGCATGATCGTCACCCACTCGGGCACCAACCGCCCGTTCGCCACCAAGTACGCGCAGCAGGTGATGGGCCGTGAGCGCCACAGCATCGACCGCGCCTTCCCCGGAGACGTGGTCGGGCTGGTCAACGCCAACGCCCTGCGGGTGGGCGACACGCTCTTCGTCGATGAGCCGGTCACCTTCCCGCCGATCCCGTCCTTCTCGCCGGAGCACTTCGCCGTGGCCCGGGCCAAGGACACCAGCCGGTACAAGCAGTTCAGACGCGGTATCGAACAACTCGACCACGAGGGCGTCGTGCAGATCCTGCGCTCGGACCTGCGAGGGGACCAGGCGCCGGTGCTGGCCGCGGTCGGCCCGATGCAGTTCGAGGTGGCCGAGCACCGGATGGCGCACGAGTTCAACTCGCCGGTCTCGCTCGACCGGCTGGGGTACACCCTGGCCCGCCGTACCGATGCGCAGGGGCGTGACCGGCTGCGTGGTCAGCGGGCGGTCGAGGTGCTCGCGCGTAGCGACGGTGTCCTGCTGGCAGTGTTCAGCGACCGGTGGCGGCTGCAGTCGGTGGAGCGCGACCTGGAGGGGATCCTGCTCGCCCCGCTCGTCATCTCCGTCTGAGAGGGGTGGATATTGGGCGGTAGCGGACATCTCGGCATACGGTCGACCTGCTCGGGACAGGCGAGCGGACGTAAACTGGCCTCTCCGCCGTCCACCTCAACCCGGAGACTCCCGTGAGCTTGGTCGTCCAGAAGTACGGCGGGTCATCGCTGACAGACGCCGACAGCATCAAGCGCGTTGCCCGTCGGATCGTCGAGACACGCAAGGCCGGCAACGACGTGTGCGTCGTGGTCTCCGCGATGGGGGACACGACCGACGAGCTGGTTGACCTCGCCCAGCAGGTGACCCCGTTGCCGCCGGGCCGTGAGCTGGACATGTTGCTGACCGCCGGCGAGCGCATCTCGATGGCCCTGCTGGCCATGGCGATCGCCAACCTCGGCCACACCGCACGGTCGTTCACCGGATCCCAGGCCGGGGTGATCACCGACTCCGCGCACGGCAAGGCACGCATCATCGACGTCACGCCGGGGCGGATCAGGGGCGCGCTGGACGACGGAGACGTCGCGATCGTGGCCGGCTTCCAGGGGGTCAGCGCGGACAGCAAGGACATCACGACACTGGGCCGGGGCGGCTCGGACACCACCGCGGTCGCGCTGGCCGCCGCACTGAACGCGGATGTGTGCGAGATCTACACCGACGTCGACGGCGTCTTCACCGCGGACCCGAGGATCGTCCCCAACGCCCGCAGGATCGTCAGGCTCTCCAACGAGGAGATGCTCGAGATGGCCGCCTCAGGGGCAAAGATCCTGCATCTGCGCTGTGTCGAGTACGCCCGCCGGTTCGACATGCCCATCCATGTGCGGTCCTCGTTCTCCTACCGCGAGGGGACCCTGATTGTCGCTCATACTGAAGATGAACAAGGAGACGATGTGGAAGCCCCGATCATTGCCGGCGTCGCACACGACCGCAGCCAGGCCAAGATCACCGTCGTCGGCGTGCCTGACCTTCCCGGCAAGGCGGCCGAGATCTTCCAGGCCTGCGCCGACGCCGAGATCAACATCGACATGATCGTGCAGAACGTCTCCGCGGTGGAGACCGGCCTGACGGACATCTCCTTCACCCTGCCGAAGACCGACGGTCAGGTCGGCGTGCAGGCACTCAAGCGGATCCAGCCCAGGTCAGGCTTCGCCTCGCTGCTGTACGACGACCACATCGGCAAGCTCTCGCTGGTCGGCGCGGGGATGCGTTCGCACCCCGGTGTGTCCGCCACGCTGTTCAAGGCGCTCGCTGAGACGGGTGTCAACATCGGGATGATCTCCACCTCGGAGATCCGGGTCTCGGTCATCACCCGCGATGACCAGCTCGACGACGCCGTGCGCGCTGTGCACACGGCCTTTGGTCTTGACTCCGCCGATGGCGAAGCCGTGGTCTATGGAGGAACTGGACGATGAGCACACGCAAGCCCACGCTGGCCGTCGTCGGGGCGACCGGCACCGTCGGAACCGTCATGCTCAGCATCCTGAGCCAGCGCTCGGACATCTGGGGGGAGATCCGGCTCCTCGCCTCCGCGCGCTCTGCAGGCAAGGTCCTGAAGGTTCGCGGTGAGGATGTGGTGGTCCAGGAGCTGACCCCCGAGGCGTTCGACGGCGTCGACGTGGCGATGTTCGACGTGCCGGACGAGGTCGCGGCTCACTGGGCCCCGATCTCGGTCGAGCACGGTGCTGTCGCGGTCGACAACTCCGGTGCCTTCCGGATGGATCCCGAGGTTCCGCTGGTCGTGCCCGAGGTCAACCCCGCCCAGGTCCGCAACAGGCCCAAGGGGATCATCAGCAACCCGAACTGCACCACCCTGACGATGATCGACGCGCTGGGAGCCCTCCATGCCGGGTGGGGCCTCAAGGAGCTCGTGGTTGCCTCGTACCAGGCAGCCTCGGGTGCGGGCAAGTCCGGAGTTGACCGTCTCTATGACGAGATGGAGGTCCTGGCGGGCAACCGCGAGGTGGGTCAGCACGCCGGCGATGTCCGCGCTGCGGTCAGCGACAAGCTGGGCGACGACTCACCGTTCCCCGCGCCGCTGGCCATGAACGTGGTCCCCTGGGCCGGTTCGCTCAAGGACGGTGGCTGGAGCTCAGAGGAGCTCAAGGTCCGCAACGAGTCCCGCAAGATCCTCGGCATCCCCGATCTCAAGGTCTCCGCGACCTGCGTGCGGGTTCCGGTCATCACCACCCACTCGCTGGCAGTGCACGCCGTCTTCGAGCGGCCGCTGACCGCCGAAGCCGCTCGTCAGGCACTGGTCGAGGCGCCGTCGGTCGTGGTCCTGGACGATCCTGCCGCGGGAGAGTGGCCGACCCCCGCCGACGTCGTCGGGTCTGACCCCACGTTCATCGGACGTATCCGTCAGGCCCTGGACTTCCCCAACACCATCGACCTGTTCGTCTGTGGTGACAACCTGCGCAAGGGCGCTGCCCTGAACACCGCCCAGATCTGCGAGCTTCTGGCCAAGGAGCTCACCAAGTAGCCAGACCCAGGGTCGCCCAAGCCAGCTCCTGGATCGGGTTCGACGGGACTTTTGACCCTGTCTGTGGTCGGCGAGTTCTGGACGATCGGATACCTCCTGGTGAAGGGCGTGCGCCAACGCTCAGCAGAGGCGGGGCAGGCACCGGCAGCCACCTTGGGCCCGGCGTGACGGTGCCGGGCAGGCATGGCGCCCCGCAGGGCTCCTCGGCTATCAGGTGGGCAGGCGGACTGTCGCGGTGAGACCGCCTCGGCCGGAGGGGTTGTCCTGCAACGTGATTGACCCGTTGGAGCGCTGCAGGAGCTCTCTGACGATGGCCAGGCCCAGGCCGCTGCCGCCGGCATCGCGGTCCCGGGCGTCGTCCAGGCGGGCGAACCGCTCGAACACCCGCTCGCGCTCATTCACTGGTATGCCGGGTCCGTCGTCGGTCACCGTCAGCACTGTGCTGTCACGGTCGGCGCGCACCGCCAGGATGACGCCGGAGCTGGCATGGCGCAACCCGTTGTCGACCAGGTTGGCCAGCACCCGGCGCAGCTCGTCGGGGTTGATGGCGGCGTAGACGGCCGGCCCCGGGGTGGCCGAGACGGGCACCCGCGCACCGGCATACCGCGCGGCGGTGGCCACCAGAAGGGCTCTGACGTCGGCGGACTCGTTCACCGGCGGGCGGCCCGAGTCGCTGCCGGCCCTGGCCAGCATCAGGAGGTCCTCCACCAGGGCCGACAGCCGGGTCACGTCGGCCAGCAGGTCGTCGGCAAGCTCACCGCCCTCGCCCAGGCGCTGAGCCACCTCCAGCTGTGTTCGCATGCTGGCCAGCGGGCTGCGCAGCTCGTGGGCCGCGTCGGCGACGAAGGCACGCTGGCGTCCGCGGGCCGCAGCCAGCCGGTCGAGCATGTCGTTAAGGGTCAGCGCCAGCGCCCGGATCTCGTCAGCGGACTCAGGGACCGTCAGCCGTTCATCCTGGTCGCTGCCGCTGATCCGGGCTGCCCCGGAGCGCAGGGTCTCCACCGGCTTCAAGGTGGAGCCGATCACCCGCCAGGCAATCAGGGCCATCACGACGACCAGCGGGGGGTAGGCGAGCAGCAGGGTGATCCGCAGGACGCTCTGGCTCTGTTCGATGTCGTTGACCGGAACGGCCACGATGACGCTCCGGGACGTCGAGGCCGTGGTCGGACCCGACCGGATCGCTATCGCCCGCAGGGTCCCGGAGAGCCCGGCCCGCGCGCCCGGGATCGAGATCCGTTCCCCGGCAAGGGCTCTGGCCAGCTCGGGTGGTCGAAGCAGAGGGGTCAGCCGGTCGGCGCTGATCGAGGCGCTGACCACGGCGCCGGACCTGTCGACCACCTGGACCACCTGGGAGCCGGAGACCGGCAGGGGGTTGGGGACGGCGTTCTCGCTGACCAGGGCCGCGACCGACCGGGCGCTGGCCAGTGCGTCGTCGTCCACGGTGCGGTTCACCGTGAAGGTCAGTACGGCATACAGCAGGAGGCTGCCGAGGGCGAGGGCCAGCGCGACGCCCGTGACGCCAAGGGCCAGCAGCCGGACCCGCAGGCTCATTCCCTGCGTGGGGCGCCTTCTCACCGGCCGGGTCCTCTCACTGACCGGGTCCGCTCACGGGGGCAGTCACTTCCGCAGCGCGGTCCCCTTCCGGACGGAGTCCCCTCCCGTGCCGGGCCCCCTTCACGGGCCGAGCCGGTAGCCGGCGCCTCGCACGGTCCGCAGCACGTCGCGCCCGACCTTGCGGCGCAGGTACCCGACGTAGACCTCGACCGCATTGGGATCGGTGTCCTCGCTGGCGTCCCAGACGTTGTCGAGCAGCTCGATCTTGCTCACCACGCGGCCCGGGTGGCGCAGGAAGTACTCCAGCAGGGCGTACTCGCGAGGGGTCAGCGCGACCGGGGCCCCGGCCACCCCGACCTCGTGGGTGGCCGGATCCAGCGTGACGTCCCCGGCTGACAGGACCGCCGGCCGGGCAGGCATCCGGCGTCGCACCAGCGCCCGAAGCCGGGCCAGCAGCACGACGAAGGAGAACGGCTTGGTGAGGTAGTCGTCGGCGCCGTAGTCGAGGCCGTCGGCCTGGTCATACTCCCCGTCCTTGGCCGAGAGCATCAGGACCGGCACCCAGTTCGCCTCGGTACGCAACGTGCGGACGACGTCGTAGCCCGACATTCCGGGAAGCATCACGTCCAGGACCACCGCATCGTACTCACCGTGGCGGGCTGCCTCCAGGCCTCCGGGCCCGTCGCTGGCCACGTCGACAACCATCCCCTCGGCGGTCAGTCCGCGCTTCAGCGCCGCCCCGAGACGCACCTCGTCCTCCACCACCAGCAGTCTCACGGCATACAGCCTGTCACGGCGGGCCCGGGCATGCACCGTCTCAGGTCGCTCTCAGGAGGCGAGGTCAGGATGCTGCCATGAGCATCTTCGAAAGAACTCCGGCATTGCGGTGGGCGGTCCCGACGGTGACCGCGGTGGCACTGATCGCCGGAGGCTCGGCGATCGGGGGGATCCAGGCGAGCGCCGGTGGCGGTCTGCCTGCTCGCAGTGCGGCACAGCTGCTGGTGGATGTGCAGCAGGCGCGTCTGGACGGCCTGTCGGGGACCGTGGTGCAGAAGTCCGATCTCGGCCTGCCGAGCATCGCCGGCCTGGGCGGGTCGGGGGGCTCGGGCGGGATGGCCAGCTCGAACCTGACCTCGCTGATCTCGGGCACCCACACGATGAGGGTCTGGTTCGCCGGCCCGGAGAATGTGCGGATGGCCCTGCTGGGAACCCTCGGCGAGTCTGACGTGATCAAGAAGGGCAACGACGTCTGGGTCTGGGACAGCCAGGCAAAGACGGCCAAGCACTACCTGATGCCGGCCCACCCGGCGGCAGGCAAGGACAAGACCACACCCGGTATGGCGGGACCCACCGACCTGCCCAGCTCTCCCCAGGCGGCCGCCGACAAGGCGCTCGCGGCGATCAGCCCGAGCACCGAGGTGACCACCAGCGGCACGGCGACAGTGGCCGGCCGGTCGGCGTACGAGCTGGTGCTCAAGCCGAAGGAGGCCACCTCACTGGTGGCCCAGGTCCGGATCGCCATCGACGGCGTCAGGCACGTCCCGCTTCGCGTCCAGGTCTTTGCCAAGTCGGTGGCCGACCCGGTGTTCGAGGTGGGCTTCAGCGCGGTGGACTTTGCCCGGCCTGACTCCGCCCAGTTCGCGTTCAACCCGCCGCCCGGCACTGCGGTCACCGAGGGCAAGGTGGCCCCGGGCAAGAAGGCTGCCGCCGGGGCAAAGGGCACTACCGTGGCGCCGGGTGGATCGTCACTGCCGTCGAAGACCGCCGACATGCCCAAGGTCGTCGGCAAGGGGTGGGGCTCGGTGGCGATCGTGACAATGCCTGCGCCGGACGCCAAGGCCGGATCGGCCCCGGCTGCCGGTGCCGGCACTGACAAGACAGTCGCCCAGCTGATGAAGGTCGTCAGCCTGCTGCCCAAGGTCTCGGGCAGCTGGGGCTCGGGGCACCTGATGGCCGGGACGGTGTTCTCGGCGCTGCTCACCGATGATGGCCGGCTCGTGGTCGGGGCAGTGACGCCGGAGGGTCTCTACGCTGCACTGGCCGCGAAGTGACCGAGGTCTCTACTGAGGCGATGAAGCAGGCAAGGACCCGCCAGGAGATCGGGGCCGGGATGGAGCCGGTGTCCGGGGAGTTCGGTGACTTTGCGGTCGCCACCACCGGGCTGACCAAGAAGTTCCGCCAGCAGGTCGCTGTCAACGCCGTCGACCTGCGGGTGCCCCGCGGTGCCGTCTACGGGTTCCTGGGCCCGAACGGCTCCGGCAAGACGACGACGATCCGGATGCTGCTCGGGCTGATCCGGCCCACGGCGGGTCAGCACCGTCTGCTGGGCCGGGCCATGCCCGACCACGCGGGAGTGGTGCTCCCGATGGTGGGGTCCCTGGTCGAGGGCCCGGCGTTCCACCCCTACCTGAGCGCCAGGGCCAACCTCGTCCGGCTGGACTCCGTCGACCGGCACGCCGATCCGCGCACCACCAAGGCGCGCGTCGAGGGTGCGCTGGACCGGGTCGGGCTGCTGGCAGCGGCCGACAAGAAGTACCGGGCGTACTCCCTCGGCATGCGGCAGCGGCTCGCAATTGCCGGAGCCCTGCTGGAGCCACGCGAGCTGCTGGTGCTCGACGAGCCGACCAACGGCCTTGACCCTCAGGGGACCCGGGAGGTGCGCCACCTGATCGGTTCGCTGGCCGACGACGGCGCCACCGTGCTGATCTCCAGCCACCTGCTCTCGGAGGTCGAGCAGGTCTGCACCCACATCGGGGTGATGCACGTCGGCACGCTGCTGACCCAGGGTCCGATCGCCCAGGTGCGGGCCGTGGGCGAGGCGCGAGCACGGGTGGTGACCGACCGGCCACAGGATGCGGCGAGAGTGTTGCGAGGGCTCGGGTTGACCGACGTGGTGATCGAATCCGGCGTGGCCACCGCCACGTTGGGCGCCTTCGCGGCAGAGGAGATCGTGGTGGCGCTGGTGCGCGAGGGTGTCCCGGTCACCGGCTTTGCGGTCGAACGGCCCAGCCTCGAGGACCTGTTCGTCTCACTGACCGGGGAGGGCTTCAATGTCAGCGGCTGACCTGGGCACCAGGGGTACCACCGAGCTGGCCGTGTCGCCGGCCGCCCGGCCACTTCGGCGCTTCTCCACCCGGTTCCTGCGCTCGGAGCTGCTGCTGATCTTCGGGCGACGCCGCAACCAGGCGGGGATGGGCATCCTGGCCGTGGTGCCGATCATGATCGCGATCACCGTCAAGCTGTCGACGCCGCGACCGGGGCGCGGGCCGGACTTCTTTGCCTCGATCACCTCGAACGGGCTGTTCGTCGCGCTGGCAGCGCTCAGCATCGAGCTGGGCCTGTTCCTGCCGCTGGCCGTCGCCGCCATCGCGGGGGACTCCGTTGCCGGGGAGGCGAACATCGGCACGTTGCGGTATCTGCTCACCGTCCCGGTCCATCGCACCAGGCTGCTGGCAGTGAAGTTCGCGGCGATCACGATCTTCTCGCTGGCGGCCACGCTGTGGGTCTCGCTGGTGGGTGCAGTCGCCGGCCTGGCGCTCTTCGGCGGCGGCCAGATGACGACGCTCTCGGGCACTCAGATCGGCATGGGTTCTGCTGTCCTGCGCGTCCTGCTGGCCACCCTCTACCTCGGCCTGTGCTTCGCCTCCCTCGGCGCGATCGGGCTGTTCATCTCGACGCTGACAGAGCAGCCGATCGGCGCCACCATCGCCGTGGTCGTGATCAACGTGATGAGCTTCATCATGGACTCCATCCCTCAGCTGTCCTGGCTGCATGAGTGGCTGCCCACCCACTGGTGGATGTCGTTCGGCGACTTCCTGCGTGATCCCATCGCGTGGGGCGACGTGACCCGGGGGCTGTTGACGGCCACCGGATACATGCTGGTGTTCTGGCTTGCCGCCTGGGCCCGCTTCGCCGACAAGGACGTCACCGGCTGAACAGGTCACACCGGCGTCCATTTGGGTGTTGAGTGAGGTCATGTCATTGAACGGTGAGTACGAGCCAAGCCCCGCCAAGTGGGTCCGCGACCAGGTCCAGGAGTACGAGGGGTCGGGTGGCACCGCCGGCACGACCATGCGTGACATGCCGGTGATCATCGTCACCACCATCGGTGCCAAGTCGGGCAAGGTGCGCAAGGTGCCGCTGATGCGGGTCGAGCACCACGGTGAGTATGCTGCCGTGGCCTCGATGGGCGGGGCGCCCAAGAACCCCGTCTGGTACGCGAACCTGGTGGCCAACCCGCAGGTCGAGGTGCGGGACGGCACCGTGGTCCAGGCGATGACCGCCCGCGAGGTCACCGGCGCGGAGAAGGTTGCGTGGTGGGAGCGGTGTGTCGCCGCCTTCCCCGACTATGCCGACTACCAGGCCCGGACGGAACGCTCGATCCCGGTCTTCGTGCTGACCGCGAATTCCGCCTGACCCCCAGGGTCAGCCCTGACTGATCGTCAGAACCAGCGGGTCCACATGCTGAGGGCGTAGCTGCGATGGACGGGATAGCCGGCTGCCCTCAGCAGGACGTCCATCTTCAGGCCGGCGCCGATCTTGGCCGTGTGAATGTGGATCTGCCCGACGTTCAGCGGGTTCCCCCGGCGCGCCCGGTGGACGAGCAGGTCGACCACCGGATCGATGGTGTCCTCGCCGGTCAGGTCGTGGTCGAGCCACAGGTGGTCGATCCGCGCGCCCTCCAGCTCGTCCAGCAGCCGCAGGGCCTCGCGCGACGAGCGGGCAACCCGGGCCGGCCGCTGGTCCTTGAAGTCGCGGACGTCGGGGCTTCAACCTGCGAAGCCCGCTCTTGACCTGTTCACGAGCCTAGCGAGAGGCGCTGACGCCCGGCAAGGCGCCGCAGGCCGTCTGACAGGCTGGCCGGCATGGGTGAGTCTCGGCTGGAGGGCGGGTTCGACGGCGGTGCGTCACTGGTGGACGGAACCGTGCGGCGGGCGGCCGGTCCGTGGTCGGCCTCGGTGGGCAGGTCGACTGGGACATGGCAGGACCGACCACGGTGGAGGCGGACGTGGCCTGGGTGGCCTTCTCCTGGGCGCCTCTGCATGCCAGGGAGGTCGTCGAGGCAGAGGATGCGACCTACCAGCGACTGCTCGACGATGGCTCTGACCGGCTCCTCGCTCGTGCTCTGGAGGGACTGGACGAGATCGCGCGATGATCCGGGGGGGCGGCGAGGTCAGCTGCGGAAGACGCGGTTGCGGCCCCTGGCGCCGTACCAGGCATCGTCGAGGGTGACCGTCTGCAGGTGGCGACTGCGCAGGATGTCGCTGATCGGCCCATAGAGGTGGGTGACCATCGGAAGGTTGGCATGGCCGATCACGACGGCCTGCGGCTGGAGCCACCGCTGGGCCAGGTGGAGCAGGGTTCTCTCGCTGATGTCCCCGGAGTCGCCGAACGAGCCGTACCAGGTGGTCATCGAGGTGTAGCCGAGGCTGGCGGCGACCCGGTCGACGACATGGTTGCGGGCACCATACGGCGGACGCAGGAACGGCTTGCCTGTCACGCCGAACGTGTTGTTCAGCAGCCTCTCGCAGCGGTTCAGCTCCCGTTCGATGGTGCCGGCACTGCACTGGGTCAGGTCGGGGTGGGTCCAGGTGTGGTTGGCGAGCTGGATCTGCCCGCTGTCCACCAGCGGACGCAGCGCGCCCTTGTTTTCCGTCCATGACGGGTACCTGCCGGTGACGAAGAAGGTGAACCGGACGCCAGTGGCTTTGGCGAAGTCAATGTATGCCGCCACCACCTCGGCGCTGAGGCCATCGTCGATGGTCAGCGCGACGTTGTCGCCCACGCCATCCAGGCGGGTGATGTGGCTCGGCGGACCACCCGGGATGGCCGGCAGGTTCGGCCGGTTGGTCTGCAGGAGGCGTAGCGGGTGGCCTGAGGCGTCGGTGGCGTTGGTGATGCCGGCAGGGGCGGGTACACCGGCGGACGGGGAGGCCGGCGCGCCGGCGGGGGTGCCTCTGGGGGTGGCCGAGCCGCTCGGGGACGTGCAACCGCTCAACGCCGCGGCGGTGCCTGCCGCGAGCGCCAGCATGAAGGTTCGGCGATCCACGCCCGAATTGTCCCTCACATCCCGGCAGTGCCTCGACTCGACCCGCCGCAACGGAGGCATCGGCCGTCCGCGAGTCTGTTGTCCTCATCCGGCTATGGGTGGCCCGGTCAGCCCCGGAAGCACGCGAGACCAGGTTCTCCCTAGACTCGGTGCTGCCACAGATAGCTTGCCCGAGATCCACAAGTAAGGACACAACGATGTCTCCTGCCGTCCCGTACAGCCCAGGCCGTTTCACCGGCAAAACCGCCATCGTGACCGGAGCGGGTTCCGGTATCGGACGGGCAACTGCAGTGCGCCTGGCCATGGAGGGCGCCAGGGTCGTCGCAAGCGACATCTCCGCCGTCCGGCTCGAGGAGCTTGTCACCGCCCGCCCCGACCTCGACCTGATCACCGTGGCCGGGGACGTCTCCACAGAGGAGGCCGTGCAGGCCATCGTCGCCGCAGCGGCCGGCCGGGTCGACGCCCTGGCCAACGTCGCGGGGATCATGGACAGCTTCCTGCCGCCGGCCGAGATGACCGACGCGACCTGGGAGCGGGTCTTCGCCGTCAACATCACAGCCGTGATGCGCCTCACCCGTGCCGTGCTGCCGCTCATGCTCGAGGCCGGCGTCGGTGCCATCGTCAACGTCTCCTCCGAGGCCAGCCTTCGCGCCTCGGCCTCCGGGGCTGCCTACTGTGCGTCCAAGCACGCCGTCAACGGGTTCACCAAGAGCACCGCGGTGTTCTACAAAGCCCAGGGCATCCGTGCCAACGCGGTGGCGCCCGGCGCTGTCCTGACGAACATCGAGGCATCGTTCAAGTCCCCGCACGCGGCTGCGGTCCTCGGGCCGATCATGAGCACCACCATCCCGGCGCCGGCGGCCCCCGAACAGCTGGCGGCCTCGATCGCCTGGCTGCTCAGTGACGAGGCCAGCTACGTCAACGGCGCCATCCTCCCGTGCGACGGCGGTTGGTCAGCCATCTGACGACCAGCGAGCTGCCACCCGTGCGCCGTCAGTCGTCCGCCCGACCGGGGGGAACCAGGGCGCGCATCACTGCCCCGGTGAGGGTGGGCGTCCTGCCCCGGTGAGACGTCAGCGGGTGCTGGCTGGCTCCTGCTGGTCGTGCAGGCTGTCCTGACCGGCGGTGTGCGGCACCGCGGCGAGCGACTTGCTGAGCTTCTCGCCCTCGATGTCGAGGTCGGGCAGGAGCCGGTCGAGCCAGCGCGGAAGCCACCAGGCGTGATCGCCGAGCAGTGACATGACGACCGGCACGAGGGTCATCCGGACCATTAAGGCGTCCACGAAGACGCCGATGGCCAGGGCGAAGCCGATGGACTTGATGACGGGGTCGTTCCCGGTGACGAAGGCCGCGAAGACGCCGACCATGATGACAGCCGCGGCGGTGACCACCCGCGCGCCGTGGCGAAAGCCCAGGACAACCGAGTCGTCGGCGCTGGCGCCGTGAACGTGTTCCTCACGCATCCGGACCACCAGGAAGACCTCGTAGTCCATGGCGAGGCCGAACAGGCTGCCGACGAGCAGGATGGGCAGGAAGCTGAGGATGGGGCCGGTGCTGTCCAGGCCGAGGAGGCTGGCGCCCATCCCGTTCTCACCTCGCCGTCGTGGTCGGGCTCGCGTTCCTGCTCCTGATGCTGGTATTCCGCAGCCTGCTGGTCCCGCTCAAGGCCACCGCCGGGTTCCTGCTCAGCGTCGCCGTCGCCTTCGGCGCCGTGGTCGCCGTCTTCCACGGCAGCAGGGTGAGCGCGATGAGCACCGAGAACAGCACCGTGCCGGCGGCAGCCAGCCCCATCTGGGTCAGGAACGGGATGCCGACGACCGAGAGAGCCGCCAGGGCGATGACCACGGTGGCGCCGGCGAACACGACTGCGGACCCTGCGGTGCCGACAGCGCGGCCGGCGGCCTCCTCGGGCTCATGTCCGTGCAGCAGCTCGTGCCGGTAGCGGGAGACGAAAAGCGCGGTCCGAGATCGTGGTGGCGATGGCCGACTGATGACCTGCTGAGGATCGGTGTGGGGCTGGGTCACCTCCTGCCCGGCGTGCCCAGCGACTCCGGACAGAGTTCACCGGGTCAATGGTCGACCTGCGGAGCCCCCGTTGCTCACCGGGGTCACCCTCCTGGTGCTATGCGTCCCGCATGGTGACTCGTCCTTCAGGAGACGCCGGTCTTGTCGCGGAGAGTGTCCACGGCGCGCTTGGCCTCTCCCACGCTGACCCCAGTTGCCTTGCTGTACATCTCGGCGGCCTTGATCTCGTGACCGGCGTTCACCTGGTCCTGGATGCCCGCCAGGCGGGGGTCGGACCACTGGAGGTCATCGGCCAGGCCCGCGGCTGATCCGGTCTCGACCGGGCCGCGTCGGCGGAAAGTGCTCCGGATAGACAGCCTCCGGGAGTACTCAAGGGATCCGTAGCGGAACAGGTGGACGGCGAGCCGGAGAGCAACCAGGCCGAGGGCGAAGAGCTCGGTGATCACGATGGTCGCCTCAAGGGGGCTCAGGGACCCGAGGCCGTTGCGCAGGATGGCGGTGACCGGCGCGGTGTAGGGGAAGTACGTGAAGATCCGGACGATCAGCGCGCCGGGGTCGCTCACGATCAGGGACACCACGTAGAAGGGCAGGAAGAGCATGATCATCAGCGGGGCGAAGGCGGTACCGGCCTCCTTGACCGTGGGGACCACTGCGCCGATCGCGACCAGGGTGCCAGTGAAGAGGAGGAAGCCGCCGGCCAGCAGCAGTGCCCCGACGATCATCGGCCGTGGCTGGAGGGTCAGCGTGGACAGGTCGACATCGGGCAGGTTGAGGTTCGACCGGAAGAAGAGGTACCCGGTGACGACTGGCACGGCAAAGACCGTCATCTGCACGAGGCCCACCATCAACAGCGCGGTGACCTTGCCGACTATCAGGGTGGTCGGGTTCAGGGTGGTCAGGATCATCTCGGTGACCCTGTTCTCCTTCTCCTCCAGGGTGCTGCTGAGCATCTGGTTGCTGAGCATGATGATGCTCAGGTAGAAGATCACCAGGAACAGCAGGGGCGGGATCACCACGCCGATGCCGCCGGATACCTTCCCGCCCTGGTAGGTCTCGGCGGTGATCTTGAGGTCGCCCTGGATCACCGCGGTGAGCTGAGGCGAGCCGATCTTCTGCCGGGCGCCCGAGACGAGGATCTGTTTGGCGACGGCGCTGTAGGTGCCGTTCTGGAAGATCCCCTTGTCCGCCCCGTAGACCCGGACGGGCTGGGTGGCCGGGTCGGCGGGGAACGCGAAGTAGGCGTCCAGCGTCCCGGCCCGTACAGCGGCGATCGCCGCCGCGTCGTCGGCCGCCCGGGTCCCGCCGAAGCTGGTGGCCACCGCATCGGTGACCAGGCCGGAGGCGTCGGTGTACTGGAAGGAGAGCCGCGCGTTCTTCTGGGCGCTGGCCGAGGTGTCAGTGCTCTGGCCACTGATGAAGACGAGGCCGAAGACGACCGCCAGGGCCAGCGGGATGGCCAGCGTGGTCAGCCAGAAGCGTCTCGTCTTGATGATGCGGAAGAACTCAAAGCCGACAACGGTTTTCAGATTGTGCGATGCCACGGTCTCAGACTCCTGCCGGTTCGTGCTGCTCGCCGTAGACCCTGATGAAGATCTCCTCCAGCGAGGTTCTGGCTGTGGTGAAGCTCCGCACCGTCACACCGCGCCGGATGAGCTCGCGCAGGATCTCGGCCTCTTCGGTCCCGGCCCGCGGCGTCAGCTCGGCATATTCGCCATGGCCTGCCGTGATCTCGTACAGATCCGAGGCCGGCAGGGGGCTGCCGTGCTGGAGGCGGATGATGGTGCCGCCGTAGAGATTCTGGACGTCCTCGATGGTTCCGTAGGCTTCGGCGACACCGTTCTTGAGCAGGATCACCCGGTCGCAGAGGCGTTCGACCTCCTCCATCTGGTGGGTGACCATGATGACCGTGGCGCCGGCGCTTTTCTGGTCCTCGATGATGTCCATCAGCAGGCGCCGGTTGACCGGGTCGAACCCCTGGGTCGGCTCGTCGAGGATCAGCAGCTCTGGGTCATTCATGATGGTCACGCCCAGCTGGATCTTCTGCTGCTGCCCGCCGGAGAGCTTGTCCACCCGCATGGTTGCCTTGTCAGCCAGGGACACCCGCTCGAGGTAGGCGCGCGATCTGCTGGTGGCCTCTGCGCGGCTCAGCCCCTTGAGCATCCCGAAATACACCATGACGTCGAGAACGGACTCCTTCTTGTACAGTCCGCGCTCCTCGGGCAGGTAGCCGAGCCGGGCGCCGTCGCGAGGCTCGAAGGCCTTCCCGCCGATGTGCAGCGTCCCGGCGGTGGGCTGGTAGATGCCCAGCAGAGCCCGCAGCGTGGTCGTCTTGCCGGACCCGTTGCTGCCCAGGAACCCGAAGGTCTCCCCGGCGTGCACGTCGAAGGACAGGTCACGAACGACTGTCTGACTCCCGAAGTCCATCCGGAAGTTCCTGATATGCACCAGCGGCTCACTCACAGCGCCCCCTTGATCATGGCTGCACCCTAGCGACCCTGCGCGGGCGCTCTTTGGGGGGCTTGTGTTGTCAGCGCGCGGGTGAGCCTCGGATCCCCACCCGGGCCGAGCGTACCGATCAGCCGGTTCACGTTGCCGGTGAGCTTCCCGTCCAGTCAGTCGGCCGGCGTGCCTGCCTCTGGTTGCGCCTCTGGCCCTGGCGGGGCGGTGTGCAGGGTCTCGGTCAGCGACTGGCGCAGCCGGGCCCACTGATGGGTCCAGGTCTCCAGCGGCGCCAGCGACTTCTCGAGCACATCCAGCTGATGGTCGAAGGCGGCCATCTCAGCCTGCAGCGCCTGCACCGTGAGCCGCTGGGCGTGGATCTCCTCGATCAGGATGCTGATCTCCTGGGTCAGTGGCGGTGCCTGGTCGATGAGCTGCTGAAGTGACCTCAGCATCCTGGTCACGGTCGCCGGAACAGGGTCGGGCATGGCACCGAGGGCTCCGCTGCCGACTGAGCCGACCAGGCCGGCCACCGAGCGGGTCCGCTGGATGAACTCCTCCATCGCAGACTGCAGCAGGCCGCTTCGATGCGTGTCGTCCTGGTCAGCCATCTCCACCACCCCTGGTTCGGCTCGAACAGTCTGGTTTTCCCGGGGACACCGGGTTCTCCTCGAAAGCGGATACTAGCTGGCGAGGATACGCGTCTTCTCCTTGGTGAACTCCTCGTCGGTGAGCAGACCGGCGTCCTCCACCTCGACAACGGCGGCGTTCCCGTCCGGGTCCTTGGTGACAAACGCCAGGTCGATCACCCGGACGATGCCCTGATCGTGCAGGTCCGCGATCGCCGGGGCGACGTCGCCGTTGAACTCGTTGCCCTTGAACAGGATCACCGCCACATCCACAGGGCCCAGGGTGTCGGGATTCAAAGCTTCGGTCATCGGTCGCCTTCGGTGGCCTGGCCGCGGCACCTCTGCATGGTGCGCAGCGCACGCTCAACAGGCTAGCGGCCCGGCACGGTCTGCGGTGTGGCTCCGATGAGGGATTTCACCTGGTGGTCAACCGGCTGAGGAGGAGGCAGGTCACAGCGTGCCGGGCAACATCGGCAGGCAGGTCCAGCGCATCGATGTCGCCCCGATCGGAACCAGCTCGAACTCGGTCAGGCCCATGCCGGATGACGTCGGCTGGCGGGGGTTGGGGTTCAGGCCGCAGACCGACGTCGTGAGCGGGGACGTGGTCCACGGGTCGTCGCCGACGACAGCGGCACGCTGAACGACCACCGAAGACAGGGCCGCCAGGTCGATCACCGGTGGAAAGAGCTGCTGTTCTGAGGTCGGGTAGAAGTCCCGGTCGGCCAGGCTGCTTCCGGGGTAGCTGCGGTAGTGCCTCTCCTCGTACTCGATGGGCCAGGCGCAGACCAGCGGACCTACGGCCAGCGCGACCCGGCCGTCGATGCTGTGGCGGGTGCTCACCGGCTGCGGCAGCGTGAGACCGATGATGGCCGTCCCGGGCCATTCGCCGCTGACTGTCACGCGCTGCGGTGACGACTCGACGCGGGCCCCGGCAAACCCGCGCACGGTGGCCGCCGGGCACCAGCCGGGCACCCGGAGCTCCAGCTCGAAACCGGCCGGAGCGCCGGTCACGCTCACCTCGACCGTCTCTTCAAAGGGGAAGGCGGTTCGTTGAGAGATGGTGACCTGGTGAGCGCCCTGCCAGAGGCGCGTGGTGATCGGGCCGTAGTACTGCACGCTCGCCCCGCCCTCGGTGGCCAGAACGGCCCGGTCGACGACGAACGGCAGGATGCGCCCGGCGTTCGGGACGCAGCAGACGGCGGCGTCATCATGGGTGGGCGAGATGTCCCACCGCAGACCCATCGCGTGAGTGGCTGCTGGCTGGTTCTCGGCAAAGAAGTACCCGATGCCGCCGCCGTCGTTGGCCCGGGCGGCCTGTGCTGCGTTGAGGAAGAGGCTCTCGGCCACATCGACGAAGCTCAGATCCCCGGTGATCCGCGCCGCTTCCATTGCCGTCATGGTGAGCTCGGTGATCGCGCAGTACTCGTTGCCAGCCTCCGGGAAGGGCATCGGGCGCTCGCCGGGAGCACCGATCGTCTCGTCGCTGCGCAGCGCCCCGGTCACCCCGCAGCCGTCCAGGATCTTGGACCAGCCGTTCCTGAAGGCCTCGAGCAGCCGCGAGTCACCGGTGAGCTCGAAGATCATCAGCGGGATGCGCAGATTCTCGGCGGAGTGTGCGCCGTGGCCCACGAAAGGCTGGTTCCCTAGCAGCGACGGGAGCTGGCAGTCAGATTCGGTCCAGTCCAGGTCGGCGGCGCTGAACAGCGCATAGCAGGATTGCGCAAAGTCGAGGTATCGCCGGTCGCCAGTTCGATGGGCCGCGGCGATGGCCACCTCGACGATCTGCAGGTCGTGGCCGCGGCTGCAGCTGTCGCCGGTGCTGGCCTCCCAGGCCTGGTCGCCGGCGTGGCCGAGCCGGGCGATCGCCTCGGCGAGCGCCTCGTCCACGGCGTCGGCATACCGGCCGTCATCGGTGGCCTCGGCCCATCCCTGGAGTGCGAGCAGGATCCTGCTCTGCGCCCACAGGTCGCCGCCGATCCACGGCCGTGACTCCCTCGCGCCCTCGGTGAACATGCCCAGGTAGCCGGAGGCGTCCCGTCCCGCCACCGCCGCGTCGAGGCGCCGGGCCACCTCGTCACAGTGCCCACGGTCACCGGTCATCAGGGCATGGCCGAGATAGCCGAGAAGCCAGTTCCCCTCGCTCTCACCGTTCCACCAGTCCACGCCGGCCACGTTCTGGCCCCCCGCGGACGAGTCGGGTCCCAGCCTGCCGTCGGCAAAGACGTCACCGCCGACCTCAGGGCAGAGGGCGGGCAGCTGGCCGACGAAGCCGTCAAGATTTTGCCGTGCCTGAGCGGCAAGCCAACCGTGGGGCCGGGAGCTTCCCAGTGGCAGCGCACGGTAAGGCGCAGAGGAGGCAGAGGAGAACGACATTCACAGACCCTTTCATGCGGTGCCGATCACCATCGACGCCCGCCGCCGAGGCGTGGCAATAGACAGCATCTTCGGCTGAGCGGGAGAATGCTCACAGGATGGCCATCCACTCAAGGAGTCGTGAAGCACCATGGCGAAGCTGGCTCACCATCGGGTCATCGTCTTCCTGCAGGAGAACAAGACCACCGACTTCTATTTCGCGGCGCTGGCGAAGTGGGGCGCACAGGTGGCCGAGAACGGCATCCTGCTGGGTGCCGGGCCGGACTTCGACCAGCCGCATGACCGCAGCGCGTGGGTGCACTACGCGATGGGCGACTACCCGGCAATGGCTGCGCAGATCGACACCGACGCGGTCATCCCGTTCTACAGCTACCTGGCCAAGCAGTTCACCTTCAGCGACCACCATTTCGGCCTCGGTTCGAACTCCACCTCCGGGCACATGACCGCCATCGGCGGGCAGACACCCACCCTGAAGAACCCGCCGTTCACCGGGCCGGCGCCGGTCTGGGACATCCCGTCGATCTTCACCGCAGCCGAGGCAGGCGGGATCTCCTGGGCGGCATTCCCCGACCAGAGCAGATACCCGACCAAGTTCTATGCCTCGCTGACCCAGGCGCCCGGCACAGCGAACGTCCACCCCCCGAAGGACTTCATCCCGATGGCCAAGGCCGGGCAGCTGCCGCAGATCTGCTACGTGTGGAGCCCTTCAGGGTATGACGAACACCCGCCGCATGTGAGTGACCCCGGATACCTCAGCAAGGGCCACGACCTGATCTGGCAGCGGGTTCAGGCGGTCGTCGACGGGGGCGGCTGGCGGGACACCACCTTCATCCTCACCTGGGACGACTGGGGCGGGTACACCGACTCCGTGCCCACCCCGGTCAGCGAGACCGTGCCCGATGCCCTGCATCCCGTCGGGTTCGCCGCCATCGGCGGATCCCGGATCCCGCTGATCATGTTCGGCGGGAGGGTCACCCAGGGTATCGACCCGCAATGGCACTCGCACGCCTCGATCCCCAGGACGATCATCGACCTGCTCGGCCTGCCCAAGCTGGGCGTCCCGCGCGTTGATGACGCTCCGAGCCTGGCCGGCCACCTCGATCCCCGGCTGCGCCGTCCCGAGCCACCCGCCTTTGGAAGCACCATCACCCAGCCGGCACCGCCTCGACCGACTCCGTCGCCGGTACCGCCCGACCCCTGGTCCGGGCCTCTCGACCAGCCGATGCCGGCCCTGGTCACTCTGGACGGCAGTGTTCTGCCTGCGCCCACCGACGGCATTGTCCGCGCCACCCCGCCCAAACCACCCAAACCACCCAAAGGACCGGCCGGATCCCGGAGGTGAAGGTCCGTGGCGGTGGCAGCGCCGGGCCCTGAGGATGATACACATCCCGCCGCGATCCTGCTGACGCACATCCACCCGACCACAGTGGCTCGGCGCCTCGAGCTGGCCCGGAGGTGGCGCTGCCGCTGCCGGTCCCCCCGACGAGCTGCCGCTGGCCTTTGGCGGGATCATCCCGGCGTACGCCACACCCGCTCGACCGCTGGCTGGCCGGGCGGGCGCCCGGGAGCTACCGGAAGCTGCGGCTTCTCAGCCGACGGGCGCCAGGTCCCCTTGCGTGACGCGTGCCCCGGAAGGCCGGGAGTGATCGGTGAGCGTGTCGTGGGCCGCTGAGAGGACAGTCGCCCGGGTGAGTCCCAGGGCGTTGACCACTTCGCTTCCGCTGCCGGAAACCCCGAAGGTCTCGATACCGACGACTCGCCCGGACAGGCCGACGTACTTCCACCATGCTGAACCCACACCGGCTTCGATGGCCACCCGGGCGGTGATAGATGCTGGCAGGACATGGTCGCGGTAGTCGGCAGGCTGCTCGTCGAACCATTGGGTGCACGGCATCGAGATGACTCGTACTGCGACGCCCTCATCTGCGAGTGTCTGCGCTGCTTCCAGCGCGATACTCACCTCCGAGCCCGTGGCTATCAGTGCGAGCTCGAGCCCGTTGCCGTGCTGCCAGAGCACGTACCCGCCTGCGGCGACCGACTCCCGGAGACCGGCTCGTGCGGGTAGTACAGGCAGCCCCTGGCGAGACAGCACAAGGGTGGTCGGGCGGTCGACCGTGTCGGCGATACGGTGCCACGCCGCTATCACCTCGTGCGCGTCGGCCGGCCTGACCACGTCGACGCCGGGGATCGTCCGCAAGCTCGCGATCTGTTCAACTGGTTGGTGGGTTGGCCCGTCCTCGCCGACCCAGACAGAGTCATGGGTGAACACCAGGATGGTGGGAAGCTTCATGAGCGCGGCAAGGCGCAGGGCAGGCCGCAGGTAGTCAGAGAAGACCAGGTACGTGGACCCGTAGGGGCGCCAGGATCCGTGGAGCGCGATTCCATTGAGGATCGCCGCCATGGCGTGTTCGCGGATTCCGAATCTGATGAATTCGCCTTGCGGGTTGCTGGCGGAGAACGCCTGCCCGTCGATGTCCACGGTGGTCGAGCCGGACAGGTCGGCCGAGCCGCCCCAGAGTCGGGTCATTTCATGGAGCTCCGCCAGCACCTTGCCGTTTGTCTTTCGGGTCGCAACGCTGCTTCCGACGCCCGGCAGCTGTGCCGAGAGGCGGTCGAGGGCTGCGTGACATCTGGCGTGGTGGGTGGTTGGCTCGTCCAGGCCTTGCGAGATCTCCGACCGCCCGTTGGTGGCAGCGCGCCATCGAGCCGCCTGCTCGTCCCAGTCGCTCTCCAGGCGAGCGCCGCGGGCCAGCGCCTTGCGGGTGTGGCAGAGCACCTCGGGCTCCACGAGATCGGCGAGTGTTGCGTCCTGCGCAAAACCCAGCTCGCGTTTTGTCGCTCTCACGTCCTCGTCGCCGAACGGTCCCGCGTGTGCCGAGGAGGTCCCGCGAAAGGCGGGCGAGGGCCAGCCGATCACGGTTCGCGCCGCGACCAACACGGGAACGTGCTCGGCCTTCGCCTGCTCCAGGACGGCCGCAATCTGCTCAAGGTTGTTCGCGTCATCGATCTCGAGAACTCGCCAGCCGTAGGCCCGGTAGCGGGCTCGGACATCCTCTGAGAAGGCATCCGAGGTCGGTCCGTCGATCGTGATGTGGTTGTCGTCCCAGATCACGACCAGGTTATCGAGGCCGAGGGTCCCGGCCAGGCTGGAGGCTTCCGCGGAGACGCCCTCCTGCATACATCCGTCGCCGGCGATCACCCAGACGGTGTGGTCGAAGACTCCGCTGGTGCCATCCGGGTCCAGAACTGCCCGCTCATGACGTGCTGCCATGGCCATCCCGACGGCCGAGGCGACGCCCTGTCCAAGGGGCCCGGTGCTCATCTCGACGCCGGGGGTTCGGCGGACCTCGGGGTGCCCGGGGGTCAGTGAACCGAGTCCGCGCGCATTGGCGAGGTCCGCAAGACCCAGCCCGTACCCACAGAGGTACTGCTGCACATACAGCAGGAGGCTTGCGTGGCCGGCGGAGAGAACTAAGCGGTCTCGCCCCCTCCAGTGCGGATGGGCGGGGTTGTGGCGCATCACCCGGGAGAAGAGCACCTGGGCGATCGGGGCCAGGGCCATGGCCGTCCCGGCATGGCCGTGACCCTTCTGCTGCACCAGATGCAGGGGAATCGCCCGGGCGGTGGCGACTGCCCGTTCATCGAGATCTGAGTGGTCCGAAACCTGCTGGTGCGTCATGCCGTCACTTTCGTATAGTGTTAGACACAAGTCAAGCCAGTCCAACTCCTCGAGGCCTTCACGGCCCGAGCCCCAGAGACGGGAGAACGGTGTGGCACCAACGGCATACACCGGTTCTGGGGTGATGCTCGCGTTCATCCGGGAGGGTTCCGGCGCGACCCGGTCAGCGCTGGGCGATCGACTTGGCTGGTCGCGAGTGACTGTGGGCAAACGCCTGGACGAGCTCCTCACCGGCGGGTACATCGTGGCTACCGGACAGCTCGACTCCACGGGGGGGCGCCGGGCAGACACCTTCGCGCTCAACAAGGACGCCGGACTCCTGCTCGCTGCCGATATGGGCAGCTCGCACAGTCGGCTCGGGATCACCGACCTCGCCTCGAACGTGCTGATCGAGGCCGAGGTGGACATCGACCTGACCACCGGCCCGGACCGGGTGCTGGGCTGGGCTCTGGAGGTCTTCACCCACCTGCTGGGATCGATCGGCCGCGCAAAGTCAGACGTGCGGGCCATCGGTATCGGGGTTCCCGGCCCGGTGGACCCGCGCAGCGGCCGTCTGGTCAACCCCCCGATCATGCCGGGCTGGGATGGCGTCCTTGTCTCCAAGTACTTCGCCACGCAGTACGACGCAGTGGTCGCGGTTGACCGTGACGTCAACATCATGGCCGTGGGCGAACACCGGATCGGCTGGCCTGACTGGGACAACTTCGCGCTCGTCAAGCTAGGCCTTGGCCTCGGCCTTGGGTACGTCGTCGGCGGGCGGGTGTTTCGGGGGGAGATCGGGGCCGCCGGAGACCTCGGCCACATTCGGCGCGGCGGCCAAGAGCTGTGCCGCTGCGGCACGGTCGGCTGCCTGGAGGCGAGTGCGAGTGGCTGGGCGATTCGCAGAGAGCTGGTGGCCCTGGGGTATCCCATCCAGACAAGCCTGGACATTGTGGAGCTCGCCGGTCGCGGAAACCAGGACGCCCTGACTCGCCTGGCCAGCGCGGGCCGGCAGATCGGTGAGTCGCTGGCAGACATGGTGGGCTTTCTCGACCCGTCGGTCATCGTGATCAGCGGGAACCTTGCGGAAGCCGGAGAACCCCTGCTGGGTGCCATCCGCGCCTCGATCCTGGAGAGGGTCCAGGCGTTTCACGCGACGTCACTGCTCATCGCGCCGTCAAAGCTCGGCGCCAAGGCCGGAGTCCTCGGCGCTTCGCTGATGGCTCAGGACGCTCTCTTCGAGCCGGATCGGGTGAGCACGGCAACCAGGGAACGAAGCAAGGACTCACCCTCACGCCGTAGCCGAAGCTCCGGGTAGGCCGAACAGCAGACGTGGCCCGTTCTCAGCAGACGCAGCCCGGTCGGCCGACCAGGTAGCTCCCGAAGATCCGAAGAATCTCTGCACGATCAACTACGAATCGTCAGGTGACCATGACCGCCACACATCTTGGCAATGAGCTCAGCGACACCGGGATAGTCGTCGGCGCCACCGCCACGACCTGGCAGGAGGCCATCACGTTGGCCGGTGATGCCCTCGTGCGCAGCGGATTCACGACCCAGAGCTACACCTCCGAGATGATCGACACGGTCGCGAAGCTCGGTCCGTACATCGTGATCGCTCCCGGGATCGCCCTGGCCCACTCCAGACCGTCACCGGCAGTTCTCAAGACCGGCATCTCATGGGTCCAGCTGGTCAGCCCCGTGGCCTTCGGCAACCCCACCAATGACCCCGTCTCGCTGATCATCGGCCTGGCCGCTACCGACCACGACGGACACCTTGCCATCATGTCGGCCCTGGCGCGCGTACTGATGGACGAAGAAAAGATGGGGAAGCTCGGAGCGGCAACCACGCCAGAAGATGTGAAGGCCCTTCTCAGTTAGCGCTCAACAAAGAGAATCAGTCACACAAACCGACCAACAAAGGGAATGTCGTGAAAATAGTAGCGGTATGCGGTATGGGCATTGGAACGTCGATCCTTCTCAAGATGAATGCTGAGAAGGTCTTGGAGTCCCTCGATATCGAAGCCGAGGTTGAGGCCGCAGACATCGGGGTGGCCAAGGGTTTCGGCAGGACTGCCGACATCATGCTGACCTCTCAAGACCTTGCCGACGAGATTGGAGACGTTTCGGCCACGGTGATCGTTATAGACAACTTCTTCGACCTCGTGGAGATCAAGAAGAAGCTCGACGCCGCAATCAATGCCTGATAGCCACAGACGTTAGAAGGAGATCCCAGTGGAGTGGCTCGTCGTTATCCTCAGTTTCATCGGCAATCAAATCCTTAATGTGCCCGCGTATCTGGTCGGTATCATTACCGCGATCGGACTTATTGCCCTGCGAAAGCCCGTCGGGCAAGTCATCGGTGGCGGGCTCAAGGCGGCGATGGGCTTCCTCATCCTGGGCGCGGGCGCGGGTGTTGTCGTAGCGTCGCTGACGCCTCTGGGCGTTCTCATTCTCAAGGTGACAGGCGCTCAGGGCGTCATCCCGACGAACGAGGTGATCACCGCCCTCGCGGCGGACAAGTATGGAGCGGTATCCGCGTACGTGCTCATCATCGGGTTCGTCGTGATGCTCGCGCTTGCCAGGTTCACACCGCTCAAGTACGTGTTCCTCACCGGTCACCACATGGTCTTCATGTCCATCTTGCTGGCGGTGGTGCTCTCGGTCGGCTTCGGTAAGGGCTTCGAGATCGCGGTGGTTCTCATCGGCGGCATGCTGCTGGGCATCATCATGGTCGTCATGCCCGCCTTCGCCCACCCCTGGATGAAACGGGTCACCGGTGACGACACCATCGCGATAGGTCACTTCGGAACGCTGGGCTACATCGCCGCCGGCGCCGTGGGTCAAGTCACGGGCAAGCACAGCAAGTCAACCGAAGACGTCAAGTTCCCGCAGGGCCTGAAGTTCCTGCGTGACTCGATGGTGGCGACAGCAATGTCGATGGTGATGATCTACATGGTCTTCGCCGTTTGGGGACTGATCGCGCTTCCCACGAAGGTAGCTCTCGACATCTTCAAGTCCCCGGATGCCGGTGCCTTCATCATGGCCGCATTCGCTCAGGCGTTGCAGTTCGGTGTGGGTGTCGCGATCATCCTCTACGGTGTGCGCACCATCCTGGGCGAGCTCATCCCCGCCTTCCAGGGCATCGCCGAGCGGGTCGTACCCGGCGCAAAGCCTGCGCTGGACATCCCGCTGGTCTTTCCGTTCGCCTCGAACGCGGTCCTCATCGGCTTCCTGTCCTCCTTCGTCGGAGGCGTGGTCGCTCTGGGCGTTCTTGCCATCTGGCTGGGGCCGCTCTTCGGACTTGCGCTCATCCTTCCCGGCATGGTGCCGCACTTCTTCACAGGCGGCGGCGCCGGAGTCTTCGGCAATGCCACCGGTGGCCGCAAGGGAGCCGTCTTGGGCGGATTCGTCAACGGGCTCCTCATCACGTTCCTGCCGGCCATCCTGCTCACCGTGCTGGGCAGTCTTGGCTTCGCCAACAGTACGTTTGGGGATGCCGACTTCGCCTGGTTCGGAACATTGCTCGGCGTGAGCCTTCAATCCGGCAATACGCTGGTAGGTATGGTCCTCACCATTCTCATCGGCGCCATTCTCGTTGTCTCCGCGATCATCTTCCAGGTCCGCGTGGTCAACACAGGCTGGCTCCCCGGCGAGAAGCGCGCGCAGCTGATCCTCGCGCGGAAGAACGCCGAGAAGGCAGAGGCCGCAGCCATCAACGCAGCCAAACGTGCGGATGTCCGCCCTGAAGCAAAGCTCCCGCAATAGCCGGGCCGCTCCTCGGTCGCCGGCAGCGCCGGCGGCCGAGGAGGTCCGCACACGTCACATTCAATGGAAGAGAAGTTGGCCCACTCGATCTGAAGTGGGAGCGATGATCGACCAGATGGTCGGCGCAACACTGAGACGCCACCCACCCTGCCCCGCACCACAGGTCGCTATGAGATGTATATACAAAAACATCTCAGATGTTTGCAGACCAGTCGCGAAGTGCCTAGACTAGTGCCATGAGCTCTTGCCAGACCGCACCGCGTCCCTGGTCACCCGTACAGCGGGTATCGCGGGCGCTGCCCAACGGCTCGCCACGTGCGGATCCGCAGGTGTTCGTGTGGCATGGACCGAGTTCGAAGGGCAGCGGCGCGCGTGAGACCCCGTCCGTGCCCCGACCGGATCTGGTGTTCTTGCCCTCCCTGCCTGCCTTGCGCACCCTGCTAGTCACCCGCCACCAAGGAGCACCATGACCGTCCCGACCATCATGACCGTCCCGACCTATCGCGGCCGCACGTACGAGGACATTGCCGGCGCGATCGACCACTCCCTGCTGCGCCCCGAGCTGACCGTTGGCGAGGTGGAAGCAGGGTGCGCCGTCGCGGCGCGCTACCGCACGGTCAGCGTCTGCTGCCGACCCGTCGACGTGGCGCTCGTACACGGACTACTCCTGGGTACGGACGTCGCAGTGGGCACGGTCGTCTCGGTCCCGCACGGAAACTCAACGACTGCCGTGAAGGTCGCCGAGACCACGGATGCGCTAGCGAACGGTGCCACCGAGATCGACATGGTCCTGAGCATCGGCCTGCTCCGTTCTGGACAGTTCCAGCGCGTGCAGGATGACATCGCCGCCGTTGTCGCTGCCGCCGATGGACACCTGGTGAAGGTCATCCTGGAGAACGCCTACCTCACCGACGCCGAAAAGGTGTCCGCCTGCCACGCGGTCGAGGCAGCCGGCGCCAACTACGTCAAGACATCCACCGGTTTCGCACCCTCCGGCGCCACCCTGGCGGACCTCCGGCTCATGCGGGCCAGTGTCGGAGCGCAGATGAAGGTCAAGGCCGCTGGCGGGGTAAGGACGCTCGACGCGCTGATCGACGTGCTCGACGTCGGCTGCAGTCGCAGTGGCGCCACCGCAACCGCCGTCATCCTCGACGACTTCACCGCCCGCGCGCACTGACCGCCGATGCCCCGCTACCTCGGACTGGACATTGGCGGCACGAACGTCAAGACGGCGGTCGTGGAGGAGGGCCCCCACGGCTCGCTCGCCGTGATCGACACGACCAGCGAGCCGACGCATGCCGACCGAGGGCCGCAGTCTGTGGTCGAACGCGTCGCACTGATCGGGGCCGGGCGTATCGCCGCGGTGGGCCCGATCGCTGCCGCCGCGGTGACCTTGCCCGGAACGTTCGACACCGCGGGCGGGACCGCAAGGATACTCCCGAACCTGCCTGGCGTGTGGGCCGGCACTCCCGTCCGCGACCCGATCGCCAGGGCTCTCGGCGTGCCAACCTCACTGATCAACGATGCTCGCGCGTTCACCCTTGCCGAGTCCGTGCTGGGCGCTGCCCGCGGGCTGTCGACCGTCGTCTGCATGGTGCTGGGCACGGGTGTCGGCGGCGGTGTCGTGATCGGTGGACGATTGCATCTCGGACACAACGGCATGGCCGGCGAGATCGCCCACCAGACGGTGCTGCCGGACGGTCCCTCATGCGGGTGCGGGAACAACGGTTGCGCCGAGTCGCTCACCCGTGCCGACGTATTCTGCGAGCTCGGCGGCCGGACGACGCCCGAGGACGTCTTCGCCGCGGCTGCCGCCGGGGACGTGCGCGCAAAGGTGGCGATCGACCAGGTGGTGAGGTACTGGGCCATCGCGATGGCCAACGCCTACATGCTGTTGGCGCCCGATGCCTTCGTGGTCGGCGGCGGGGTGGCGGCGGCAGGCGACGCCCTGCTGGTCCCGCTGACCGCCGAGGTCCGTCGACGGGTCACGCTCGATGATCCGGAGAACATCCGTGTGCTGCCTGCTCAGCTCGGCCCGAGCGCCGGTGCCGTCGGCGCTGCGCTATGGGCCCGGTCCACCGGTGGACGGGCCGTCGTGACGGCGAAGACCGCATCAATGACGTAGCGGCTCGCCACGTAGGCACTCTCGGTGTGTTCGAGCGGGGTGCTGTCGCCGTCGTAGATGATCCGACGCTCGACAAGCAGCGGCTCGTGACTCGCCAGGCTCAGCAGACGTCTCTCTGCCGCAGTCGCGGACCGGGCCGAGATCCAGCTGTGCGCGATGGTCGGGACGCGGCCGATCCCGACAAGCGCATCGTGCAGGGACCCGGACTCGAGGTCCACCGCCAGGACGCCCGCACAGTCCGCGGGCAGGGCCGCGTTCTCGATCGCCAGGGCGGTTCCGTCGGCCAGCCGGATGCGGGAGACGTTGACGATGCGCGCGCCCGTCGGCAGCCGGAGTGCGTCGATGTCGGCCTGGGGCGCCAGCGTCAGCGAGGCGTCGATCAGGCGGGACGAAGCCTCCAACCCACGGCGCCGCATGTCTTCGGTGAAGCTCATCAGAGCGGCCTCGTGCCGATGCAGCGGCTGGCGAGCCACGAAAGTGCCGGCTCCGCGGCGCCGTTCGACCAGCCCCTCCTGCGCGAGGTTCTGCACAGCCTGGCGGGCTGTCATCCGGCTCACGCCGTACCTGGCCGCGAGTTCGGACTCCGCGGGCAGGGGGTCGCCGGGAACCCCTTGCAGCACGCGCGAACGAAGCCACCGTTCGATCTCCTGGTAGCGCGCCTCGCGGCGACGATCCGCCATGGTGGTCTCCCTCTCTCGACGGCTTCGAGCCTACTTAGGCAATGTTATCTAGACAAGTGATACTAATTAGTATGGAACGGTCAGCGAAACCCGCCAGACATGGTTCCGACGTGGTGATGGAGGACGATAGTGACACGAAAGACGTCGGTGGGACGCTGGACATTCCTCGGGATCCAGATTCTCGAGGATCTCGTCGACCGCGAGGCTGACCACATAGAGCAGGTCTCCCAGCTCGCGGCGGACGCGATCGGCAACGGGGGAGTGGTCCACATGTTCGGTACCGGCCACTCCCGGATGGCGGTCGAGGAGATGTTCCCCCGCTACGGCTCGTACCCCGGATTCCACCCGTTGGTCGAGCTGTCGATGACCAACCACACTCAGGTCACCGGAGCCAACGGCCAACGCCAGGCCATGTTCATCGAGCGGGTCGAGGGGTTCGCAAAGGAGATCCTGTCAAACTTCCAGCTGCGCCCGACGGACGTCATGGTCGTCATCAGCCACGGCGGCGTGACCGCGGTCCCGGTGGAGATCTCCATGCTCGCTCAGGAAGCCGGGATGCCCGTCGTCGTCCTGACGTCGGTTGCCCATTCGATGGCCACGGCACCAGGTCACAGCAGCGGCACCCGGCTGCTCGACCACGCCGACATCGTCATCGACCTGGGCACTCCTGTCGGCGATTCACTGATCCAGCTCGAGGGGCTCGAGACACCCGTCGGCCCTGGGTCGACGCTGTCCGCGGTGGCCGTCGTCAACGAGGTGAAGGTGCGCACCGCTGAGCTGCTGGTCGCGCGCGGCCACATCCCGAACGTGCTGACCAGTGGCGCCATCGTCGGTGCAGAGCGTTCCGCAGAACTCTTCGCGGCGGCGTACGCCGAGCACGGCCGACTGCTGGCCTCTCTGATCAGCTGAGGGACCGGGACCCCCGAGTGGTGAGCAGACCCGCCCCGACGAGAGTCGCCTCGTCGCCCAGGGCAGCCGTGATCAGCCGGATCTCGCCGACGATGTAGGGCGCGCCGATCCGGAGCATCTCGACGCGGGCCGGCGCCAGGAGCAGATCCCCGGCCCCTGCGAGGCCGCCGGCAAGGGCGATGGTGTCGGGCCAGATCATCGCGCTCCACGTGGCGCAGGCTCTGCCCAACATGGTGCCGGCACGGGTGAGGAGCTGTGTGGCCCCGGCCTCCCCAGCCCTTGCGGCCCGGGTGACCTCCGCGGCGGACGTCAGTCCGAGGACGGCTCCGTCCCGTGCCAGGGCCCATCCTGACGTGATCGACTCCAGGCACCCTCGCCCACCGCATGGGCAGGCCGGCCCTTCGGGATCGACCAGTACGTGCCCGGCGTCACCCAGGCAGCCGAAGGCCGTGGCAACCGGCCGGCCGTCGACGACGGCTCCCGCGTTGGCACCTGTGCCGAGCACGACACACATGAACCGGGAACTGCTGGCACCTGTCCCCAAACGCTGCTCGGCAAGGGCGGCGCACGCGATGTCGGGCACGATGTGCACCCGTCTGGCTCCGGTCGCGCCGCTGAGCAGCCTGCCTAGATCTGAACCGGTGAGGGCCGGGATGCTGGGGCACTCGGCCATTGTCTGGTCTTCGAGAACAAACGACGGGATCGCGACCACCACGCACCCGGGTTGGCGGACGTCGAGCTCGCGACAGGCGTCGACGACGATCTCGACCACCTCGGCGCGGGTCGTGGTCCGACCGACCCCGCGCCGGACGGGATCGCCGACGAGTCTGCCGGCGTCGCCTGCGCGCGCGACCCGGAGGCTGGTCCCGCCGAGGTCGACCGCGATCGCGTCAGCCCGGGTGGCGATCATGGGGTTTGACTGCGTCGTTCGAGAGTGGCGTGGAACCGGTACCGGTCGGTCCGGAAGAGGCCGACTCCGTCGAGCACCACGTCGCCGTCGCCGTCCCGGTGCACCGCTCTCACTTGCAGCAGGGGCGAGTGCGGCGGGACGTCGAGGTGCCGCGCGTCCTCGGGATCCGCCGCGACAGCCTGAATCTCGCTCGCGGCCCGCAGGGGTCTGGTGCCGGCAGCGTTGAGCACGTCGTACAGCGAGGCGTGGGTGAAGTCGTTGTCCTCGATGGTCTGGGCGCGATCGAGTGGAAGAGTGGAAGTGTCGATGCAGATGGGGTTGCCGTCGAGCATCCGCAGGCGGCGGAGCCGGAAGATCCGGGCGCCCGGAGCGATGCCGAACAGCTCGGACTCCTCGAGATCCGCCAGATGCGACCCCTTCTCGAGCACAACCGCCGACGGTTCCAGACCACGGGACCGGCCGAGCTCGGAGAAGCTCATCAGCTCGTTCGGGGCCTCCCCGACGGGACCTGACGCGACGAACGTGCCCCGACCAGCCTGGGACTCAACCATCCCCGCCTCGGCCAGCTGCTGCAGCGCCCGCCGAACAGTGACCCGGCTCACCTCGAACCGCTCCGACATCTCACGCTCCGAGGCGAGCTTGTCTCCCGGGCGCAACAGACCGACCTCGACATCGTGCGCGATGAGCCGCGCTATGCGCTGGCTGCGCAACTCGATACCTGCGAGGGACATGTCGTTACCCTATCGCAACCGGTCTGGTCCTTGCCGAGTCCGGCCCATACCAGTACGTTACTGGTATGCAAATGGTTCTAGGTGGTTCGGCGTTGTGGCAGGACACTCTCGAGGTCCCCGAATCACTGAGTCGGACGATCGATGCCCTTGCCGCAGACGCCGGTACCGGGAGCGCGCCGGAGCTGCTGGGTCACCTCGTCTCGCGCGCCTCCCGCCGGCTGCTCGTCACCGGCAACGGAGCGGCGTACTACGCCGGACTGGCCCTCTGGACCGCGGCCCTGCGCACGCCCCTCGCCGGCGTGGAGGTGGTCCCCGTCCCAGCAGGCCTGTTCGCCGGCGGCCACGTGCACACGGGCCCGGGCGACGTCCTGGTCATCGTGTCGAGCTCCGGGGAGCTGCGCGATCTCATCGAAGCACTCCCGGCTCTGCACCCCGACGCCGTGATCGTCGTGACGGCCAACCCCGACTCGACGCTCGCCCGTGTCGCCGACGCCGTCGTGACCACCCAGGTGCTGCACCAGCGTGCGGTCAGCCACACGCAGGCATTTCTGGCCAATGTCGTGGCCCTGCTCGCGGGCTGGGCGCGGCTCACGCGCGACGACGCACTCATCTCCGCGGTGGCCGCAGCCCCGGAGCTAGCGGCCGAGTCGCTGGCCGCGGCCGCGGCCTGGGGTGAGGAGCACGGAGCACAGGCCGCCGCCTGGCGCGGCGGAATCGCCGTCGGCGAGGGCGGGGCGCTGTCGGCCGCTCTCGAAACCGCGCTGCTGCTACGTGAAGTCGCAGCCATACCCACCGAGGGCATGGAGTCACGCGAGGGCGCGACGACCGGGATGTACGCACTGGGCGTCCGCCAGGGTGTCGTCGGCGTGGGTGGCGGTTCGCCTGTCACCGAGGAGGCTCTTGCCGTGTGCCGCCGCACCGGCGCCGACGTGCTGGAACTGCCGTGGCCCACCGCTTGCCCCGTCGGACTTGAACCGGTGGCGGCCCTTGCTCCGGCCGTAGCGCTCGCCCTGGGCGCCGGCCTGGCCCGCGGCCTCGACGTGGACAACCCACCGTGGACCTCGACCTATTTCAGCACTGCCCGCATCTCGACGGAGGCATCGGCATGATCGACCCGCACGACACCGTGAAGATCGGAATCATCGGTTCGCAGTTCGAGGCGGACATCCACGCTGCCTCGATTGCGATGGGGCGGCACGGCGAGGTGGTCGCCGTCGCGTCTCCGACGCCCGGGAATGCCCAACGGCTCGCGGACCGGTACGGCATTGCCGGGGTTTACACGGACTACCGGAACATGCTCGCCGACCCCGACATCGACATGGTGACGATTACGGCGCCCAATCGACTGCACTGCCAGATCACGCTCGACGCGGCCACCGCCGGCAAGCACGTGGTGTGCGAGAAGCCGCTGGCGATGACCCTCGAGGAAGCCGACCTGATGATCGCGGCGTGCGAGCAGGCGGGCGTCCACCTCTTCTACGCCGAGGAGCTGTTCTTCACGCCGAAGTACGTCAAGGCCAAGGAGATGGCCGACCAGGGGGCCTTCGGCGACGTGTACCTGGTCAAGCAGTCCGAGATGCACTTCGGCCCGCACGCCGACTGGTTCTGGGACGTGGACCAGTCCGGGGGCGGGGTGTTCATGGACATGGGTTGCCACGGAATCGCCTTCTGCTACTGGTTCCTCGGCCGCAAGAGGCCGACGGCCATCACGGCGCAGATGGGCACCTATGTGCACTCCGACAAGGGGCGGGGTGAAGACCACTCGTTCGCCATCATCGAGTTCGAGGGTGGCGTCATCGGTCACCTCGAGGACAGCTGGGCCCGCCGCGGGGGGATGGACGACCGCATCGAGGTCTACGGAGGCGAGGGCGTCACATACGCCAACCTGCACATGGGCAACGCGCTGCCGACCTATTCCGAGAACGGCTACGGCTATGCCGTCGAGAAGGCACCGAGCACCTCGGGCTGGAGCTATCCCGTCTACGAGGAGCTGTGGAACTACGGCTTCCCGCAGGAGATGGACCACTTCGCCAAGTGCGTGAAGGGTCTGGAGACACCCGACTCCACCGGCCAGGACGGCCGAGTTGTACAAGAACTGCTGCTGGCGGGGTACCAGTCCGCTGGCAGCGGCCGCAAGGTCGAGCTGCCGTTCCAGCCTCGGGGGGTTGTCAAGCCCATCGACCTTATGTTCTCGCCCTTGTCGCTGTAGCCCGTTCGCATAGTCCTCAACCAGGAGGTTCAGCATGTCACGCACGGCATCACTTCGATTCATCACGATCGCGACACTGGCGGGATCCACCATCGCGCTGGCCGCCTGCGGCAGCTCCAGCACGTCGGCGACCCCGGGGTCAGACACGTCTGCGGCAAAGAAGACGGACTACGTCATCGGCGTCAGCAACACCCTCGTCGGCAACGGGTGGCGCGAGCAGATGATCTGCTCGGTCAAGGTCGAGGCCGCCAAGTCCGGTCAGGTCTCGAAGGTCATCGTCGCTAACCGGAACGGGGGTCCGAACGAGCAGATTGCCGACCTGCAGAACCTGATCTCCCAGGGCGTGAATGCGATCATCGTCAACCCGTCCGACCCCCAGGCGCTGACCCCCATCATCGACATCGCTACAGCCAAGGGGATCGTCGTGATGGCCGTTGACCAGGCGGTGGACAACAAGAAGGCGTACGTCGCCGCCAACAACCAGGAGGAGTACGGGCGCGTCGGTGCGGAGTGGCTGTTCAAGCAGCTCGGCGGCAAGGGCAATGTCGCGTATCTGCGCGGGATCGCCGGCGCGCCGGCTGACACCGACCGCGACAAGGGTTTCCAGACGGCGCTGAAGGCGTACCCGGGCATCAAGGTCGTCTCCACGGTCGACACGGGCTGGGACTACAGCAAGGCCGGTCAGCAGATCACCCAGATCCTCAACACCGCGAAGATCGACGGGGTCTGGACCTCGGGCACCGACTACACGGTGGTCAACGCCTTCGACGCAACGAACACCACCCCGGTTCCCGTTGTGGGCCAGGCGACCAACGAGTTCATCCGTCAGCTGACCACGCGTCCCGAGGTCAAGGGTTCCGTGGTCACCAACCCCGCGGTCATCGGTGCCGTCGGAACCCAGCTGGCGCTCAAGGTGCTCAACGGCGAGAAGGTTGATCGGCTGACGATGCTCAAGCCGCGCGTGCTGGACATGGCGAACAACGCGGCCGAGCTGAAGACCTGGGTCTTCCCGAAGCAACCGGCAACCTTTGCCTCGCAGCTGCAGGAGAAGCCCTTCACCAGCTACACCGATGCGGAGCTGCTGGCCTGCAAGGGCCCCGGCAAGTGATCGACTGAGATACCGCACCAATCAACTCTGGGTGGCGTCGGCCAGGACCTGGTCGGCCCTACCCGGGTGGAAGGACAGCATGACTGACAACGCCCCGCTGCTGAAGGTCACCGGCATCGCCAAGGCATACGGGCCGGCCGTCGCACTTGGGTCGGTCGGCATCACCGTGCATCGCGGCGAGATGCATGCCCTGCTGGGGGCGAACGGAGCGGGCAAGAGCACCCTCGTGAAGATCCTGGCCGGAGTCGTGCGTGCCGATGCCGGGACCATCACCATCGAGGGAGAGGAAGTCTCCCTGCTCAAGCCGTCCGACTCCCACGCACGAGGGATCGCGGCGGTGTTTCAGGATCCCGCCCTCATCCCCGACCTCTCACTCGGGGACAACCTTCGACTGACCAGGGTCGACCCTGCAGCGCTGACAGGTTGGATCGACAAGCTCGGCATACCCCAGCCCAGGATGCACGACCTCGTGCGCGACATCCCCTTGCCGATGCTGCGCATGTACGACCTGGCGCGCGCACTCTCCCTCAAGCCCTCGCTCCTGCTGCTCGACGAGATCACGGCGACGCTGCCCGCCGACCTGGCAACCGCTGTACTGCGCCTCGTGAACGAATGGCGCCACGACGGCCACGCCGTGATGTTCATCTCGCATCGCCTTCGCGAGGTGCTTGCGCACTGCGACCAGGCCACCGTGCTGCGTGACGGCACCGACGTCGCGCACTTCGTCCCCACCGACGGCGGCGAACGCCGGATGGTGCAGGCCATGCTCGGCGAGACGGCCGAGCTGGTCGCCTCGACCGAACGTGGCAGAACCGATTTCTCCGACGCCGAGACCGTGCTCGAGGTCCGCCACCTCGCGGCGGGCCGACTGCTGCGCGACGTATCGTTCTCGGTCCGCAAGGGCGAGATCTTGGGCGTCGCCGCACTCGAGGGCCAAGGGCAGGACGAGCTCTTCGCGACGCTCGCCGGAGACATCCGGCCGACCTCCGGCGAGATCTTTGTCGACGGGAAGCCGATGCGCGCCCATTCCCCGCACGATGCGATCGGGCACGGTCTCGCGCTCATCCCCTCAGACCGCCAGGACGGGCTGCTACCCAAGCGCTCCGTAAGTGAGAACATCGCAGCTCCGGGGTTCAACCGAATCCGGCGATGGGGCCTGATCAACCTGCCGAAGGAGAAGAAGGTCGTGGCCGCAGCGGTCCATCGTCTCTCCATCGACACTCGGGCGCAGAGCGAGGCTCGGCGGTTGTCCGGTGGGAACCAGCAGAAGCTCACCATCGCCCGCTGGCTCGCCACCGGCTTCCAGACGCTGCTCTGCTTCGATCCAACCCGCGGGATCGACGTCGGGACGAAGGCGCAGATCTACGAGCTCATGCGGGAGCTCGCCGCCGAGGGCAAGGCCATTGTGGTCTACTCCTCGGAGCTCCGCGAGATCCCGTTGGTCTGCGACCGGGTCGTGGTCATCTACAACGGCACCGTCGTCCACGAGCAGTCGGCTGCCGATGCCGACGAAGTCAGCCTGCTCTCCGTGGCTCACGGCATCTCAGCCCTGAAGGTGACGGCATGACCAGCGCAACTGTGACCCGCTCGCGGGCCGGGCTCGACGTCCGTCGGTTCGCGCGCCACCACACCTGGACGATCGGCGTCTGGGTGCTGCTTGCCATCCTCGTCGCCTGGTACGCCACGCTCGTGCCCGCATTCGGGTCGTTCGAGGTGAGCTCGATCATCCGTAGCGGGCTGCCGGTCGCCCTCCTGGCGATCGGGCAGGCCGTCATCGTCCTGGCCGGTGGTATCGACCTCTCGCTCGGCGTGATGATGGTTCTGGTCACGGTCGTGGCGGGCCGATTCATGGAGAACGTCGGCGAGGTCGCCGGACTGGTGATCGCGGTCGCGATCGTGATCGTCGCGATGGCGGTCGACGGGCTGATCGGCCTCATCATCTCAGTGTCAAAGGTGCCCGACATCGTCGTCACGCTCGCGACGAGTTTCATCCTCGGCGGCATCGCCCTCTGGGTGCTGCCGGGGCCGGGCGGCGGTGTTCCGGGGTCTCTCCGTTACATCTTCACAGGGTCGGCGGCCGGTATCGGCCTGAACCCCTGGCCTCCGCTCATCGCGTTCGTGATATCGCTGACGGTCATGTGGTTCGTCATGCGGCGCACCCGTACGGGACTGAGCCTGTATGCGATCGGTTCGTCCTCGGAGAGGTCGTTCCTGGCCGGGCTGAACGTGCGACGGAGCAAAGTTGTCTCCTATGCACTCGGTGGCGCGATGGCGGCCATGGCAGGGCTGGCGACCTCGGCGATCACCGGCGGAGGCGACCCCCGGTTCTCGATCGGCAACATTGCCACCCTGAACAGCGTTGCCGCGGCCGTTCTCGGTGGGATCGCGCTGACGGGCGGGGTCGGCAGCATCGTCGGCGCCGCCGCGGCTGGCTTCGCACTCTCGCTGTTGTCCCCCATCCTGACCTCGCTGCAGGTGGACCCCAACAACGCCCAGGTCATCCAGGGTGCCCTCATCATCTTGGTCGTCATGGTCGGCGGCTATTGGCAGACCCGACGGAGGTCGCAGTGAGCGTCGAAGTGCGCAGTCCCACCCTTGCCGGTGTCCAGCCCGAAGGCCCGTCCCGCGCCCGGTTCCTCGCTGCGATGGGTGCGCACCCGCTCGTCGTCCTCGCGGTCGTGCTCGTGGCTCTCGTGCTGCTCACCGGCGCCGTCGAACCGCAGTTCCTTTCCGTCAACGGACTGCGCAACACGCTGCTCCTCGCTGCCCCTCTGGGGATCATGGCCGGCACCCAGACGGTCTGCATGCTCACGGGCGGGATCGACCTGTCCGTCGCCATGAGCGCCACGGCAGCTGCCTACGTCGCGGGCGTCCTGACCCCGCAAGGGGCGCCCATCGCGATTCTCGGCGGCGTCGCCGTCGGGCTCCTGGTGGGGCTCGTCAACGGCGTCGGTGTCGGCGTGTTCAAGGTCAACCCGCTCATCATGACGCTGGGCATGTCCGCCATCCTGGTCGGCCTGCTCACGTCCCTCACTCAGACGATCCTCTCGGGGGCCACCCGGGTCGCCCCGCTCATCGCGACCATGGGTGCCGGCTCCTTCCTCGGACGGGCTATCCCCTACAACGTTCTCATCTGGGCGGTCATCGCGATCGCTCTGATCATTGCGCTCAAGCGGTCGGGGTGGGGGCGCACGGTGTACGCCATCGGCGACAACTCGACCTCATCCCGATTGGCCGGCATCCGCTCGTGGCAGGTCCTCATCACCGTGTACGGCCTGGCCGGCATCCTCGCCGCCATCGCGGGGATCCTGCTGGCTGGACGCAGCGGCTCCGTTGACCTGCAGCTGGCGCAAAACTTCCTTCTCCCCTCAGTTGCGGCCGCGGTGATCGGCGGCACCTCGATCTTCGGCGGGTACGGGACCTATGGCGGGACGGTGTTCGGGGCACTGATCCTCGGGGTTCTCGACTCCCTGCTCACCTTCATCAACGCCGGTGAGGCGGTGCGCCAGACGCTCTACGGCACCCTCGTGCTCGGTCTGGCGTGGTCGTACGCACGAGTGACCGCGAACCGATGACCGCCAACGGACCGATGGCGGGGCGTCAGATCCGGAGCGCCGTCATTGGCGTGGGGTTCATCGGAGCTCTGCATGTCGACGGACTACGCCGCCTGGGTGTCGACGTCGTCGGGGTCCTGGCCGCCTCACCGGAGGAAACACAAGCCCGGGCAGACGAGTGGCACATCGCCCGCGCCTACAGCGACCTCGCGGAGCTCTGCGCCGACCCGCGCGTGGACGTGGTGCACGTCGCCAGCCCAAACCACCTGCATCACGACCACGTCATGGAGCTGCTGGCCGCGGGCAAGCACGTCGTGTGTGAGAAGCCATTGGCACTAACGGTGGCTGAAGGGCAGGCAATGGACGCCCTGGCCCGCGAGCGCGGTCTGGTTGCGGCCCTGTGCTTCAACGTGCGCTTCTACCCGCTGCTCCACCAGATGCGCGCGATGGTCGCTGCTGGCGACATCGGCGCACCCCGGCTGGTGACTGGCGGCTACCAGCAGGACTGGTTGCTTCTGGACACCGACTGGAACTGGCGCCTGGCTCCGGAACAGGCCGGACGGCTGCGCGCCGCCGCGGACATCGGGTCACATCTGCTCGACGCGGCCCAGTTCGTTGTCGGATCCCCCATCACGTCGATCCTCGCGGACCTGCACACGTTCGTCCCGGTACGGCGGCGCCCGCGAGGGCCGGTGCAGACCTTCGCGGACTCCAGCGCGGACACCGACCGTGTCGAGGTCGAGATGACCAGCGACGATGCGGCCACCATCCTGCTGCGGTTCGCCAACGGGGCCGCAGGCTCCGTGGTTGTCTCGCAGGTCTCGCCCGGCCGGAAGAACACCCTGCGACTCGAGGTCGTCGGGTCGCGCGCGGGACTGGAGTGGTCGTCAGAGAATCCCGAACAGCTGTGGATCGGGCACCGCGAGCGCGCAAATGAGCTGCTCGCGCGCGATCCCTCGCTGCTGGCTCAGGCGGCCGTCGGCGTCAGCCACTACCCGGGCGGTCACGGCGAAGGCTTCGCGGAGACGTTCCTCGGGTTCTTCGGCAAGGTCTACGAGGCTGTCGAAGCGGGTGTGATGCCTGACCCGGCACCGTTCGCGACGTTCTCCGACGGGATCGCCGGGTTACGACTCGAGGAAGCGATCCTGGAGAGCAACAAGCGAGGCGCCTGGGCGGGCGTGGAAGGTTCGTCACCGCACTAGCAGAAGAAGGAACCGATGGAGCTCGGACTGTTGACCGCTGCATTCCCGGACACCAAACTGACGGACGTCGCCGACTGGGCGGCCTCTCACGGGTTCACCCGCCTGGAGGTGGCGTGCTGGCCCCGTGGCGAAGGCGCCGCCCGGCGCTACGCGGGCGTGTCACACCTCGACGTCGCCTCCCTGGACCAGACGCGTGGCCCGGAGGTCGTGGCCGAACTGGCGAGCCGAGGTGTCCGGATCTCGGCCCTGGGCTACTACCCGAACCCGATGCACCCGGACCCGGATCACCGTGCGGCAATCGCCGACCACCTGCGCGCCCTGATCCGTGCCGCCGCTGCCACCGAGGTCAACCTGGTCACGACCTTCGCGGGCGGCGACCGTCGCAAGTCCGCGGATGAGAACCTCGTGACCTTCGCCGAGGTCTGGCCACCCCTGGTCCGATACGCGGCAGAGCACGGCGTGCGAATCGCGATCGAGAACTGTCCGATGATCTTTTCGGCCGACGAGTGGCCGGCCGGCGATAACATCGCGTACTCCCCCCGGTTGTGGGACGCCATGTTCGACGCGGTCGACGGCGACCCGGCCCTGGGCCTCAACCTGGATCCGTCGCACCTGATCTGGCAGATGATCGACATCGAGCGAGTGGTCCGCGACTACGCGGACCGGATCTACCACGTGCATGCCAAGGATCTGCAGATCGACCGGGAGGGCCTGTACCGCAACGGCATCATGTCTGCGGGCGTCGGGTGGCAGGTGCCGCGGCTGCCCGGCCACGGCGACGTCGACTGGCGGCGGTTCGTGGCTGCGCTCTACCGGGCGGGGTACGACGACGTGCTGTGCGTCGAGCACGAGGACCGCGCGTTCGAGGGAACCGACGAGCTCGTCAAGCGCGGCTTCCTGCTCGCCCGCGGCACCCTCGCCCCCCTCATGGGCTGAACCGCAACCGGCCTTGAACGCCACGAGGGCGCGGGGGAGCAAGCCGTCATCGCCCGAGCCCCGTCGAGTTCCAGATCGACGGGGCTCGGGCGCTACGGGTCCTGGGGGATGACTCAGGAGGCGGTGATGCGGTCTTCCAGCTCGCCGGTGGCCGGGTCTTTGAGGATCAGCTTGGTACGGCCGTCCGGCAGGATCTCCGTCTTGATGATGGTCTTGCCATCCACGGCGCCGTGGTTGCCACTGATGCGCGCTGTACTGCCCCCGCGCCATTCGAGCTCCACCGGTGCCCAGGTGCGGGTCTCGGCCGACCGGTACACCGCATCCATGACCGCGTTGACCACGTATCCGTCATAGAACGTCTCTCGCGGCTGCGCGCCTGCCTCCATCGAGTCGAACATGTCCGTGAACATGTCGTTGTACCCGAGCTCGGAGACTTCGTCTCCGACCGGGAACAACCAGCCGCTGTCGCTCTCCGCCTTCTCTGCGACGTAGCCCTTGCCGGCGCCGGTGGTGAACATCTCGAACCCGGTACGCAGGAAGTGATTGAGCCAGATCGTGCCCTCGGTGCCCGCCACCTCGTCGCGCAGGTCCATCCCGCCGCGGAACGCCCACGACACCTCGAACTGCCCGATGGCGCCGCTCTCGAACTTGATCAGCGCGATCGCATGGTCCTCTGCGTCGATGGGGTGCACCAGCGTGTCGGTCCAGGCCATTACCTCGACGGGCCGATTTCCCTTGCCGACGAAGTTCCGGATGATCTCGATGCAGTGACAGCCGAGGTCGATCACGGCGCCACCGCCAGCGCGTTCGATGTCCCAGAACCAGGCGCTGTGCGGCCCGGGGTGCGACTCGCGCGACCGTACCCACAGGACATCGCCCACCGCACCGTCGCGCACGGACTGGACAGCCTTGCCGGTCTTGGGCGTATAGCAGAGATCCTCGAGGTAACCGGCGAAGATGCCGGCGTCCTCCACGATCTTCAGGATGTGGGCGGCCTCGGTGGCGCTCCGGCCCAGCGGTTTGGTGCACAGCACAGCCTTGCCGGCGGCCGCAGCCAACGCGATCGCCTGCTCATGCATGTCATTCGGCAGCGCCACCACGACGACGTCGGTGTCGGGGTTCGCCACGGCGTCCTCGAGCGACGTGGTCCATTCGGGCACCGACCAGCGGTCGGCGAACGCCTGCCCCCGCTGCTCCGAACGCGAGTAGACCACCTGAACTCGGTCGCGACCACGCTGGCCGTGCATCGAGTGCGTGTAGAAGTCGCTGATCAGTCCCGTGCCCAGCATGGTGACCCGGTGTGCGTCCATCGAGACACTCCTCCTTGCTCTTGTCAACCTGAACAGGTTGCGCAGCGACGACATGCCGCGCTTCTTATAGTCTAGACAAATCGAAGTAGTTGTACAGCCAGGCTGTCAGAGCCACAATCCCTTGCTGTCCGAGCCTGCGCAACACGGGGGGACTGCGCCATGGCGAGCTGTGCACCCACCGTTTCGCGATGGCCGATGACGCTAGGCACCAATGGCAAGGACTTCATGGCTTTCGGTTCCTGGCCGGTTCGGTTCTCTCCGTCGCAACAGGGTGCAGGTGACCACTGCCGTCCAGAATCGTGGTGATGATCCGCTCTGCTTCGAGTGACTGAGAGCGGTAGGAATGGTCCGCGACCCCGTCGTCGCACAACCGAAGAAACGTCTCGACTGGGTGGTGGAGCGTCTCGTACGGTTGCTTCGCCGACCCTGACATCAGCGCCGACCCATGGCCCTGGTTGTCGGTGAAGGTGACCTGGGCCGGCTCGGCGATGGAGTCGATTGTCAGAGTGCCTAGCTCACCCTGAATCACGCTAGGTGTCACCGACCGGGTGGTCTTGGCATAGGTGCAGGTGACGCTCATCGAGCCATAGTTGAGCAGGATCGTTCCTCCGGCCTCGAATCCGTTGTCGAGGTAGTAGCTGATTCCCGTGACCTCGATGGGGTTGCCGAAGAGCATCAGAGCGGGGTGGAGGCAGTAGACGCCGATGTCCCGGAGTGCCGAGTTGCCGCTGTGCGGGTCGAGCGCGTTGGGAACTTCGCCGCCGCGCAGGAAGGCCGCGTACCGGGACGAGTACTGGCATTTTTCCAGGTGAGCGCTGCGTAGGGTTCCCAGCCTGGGCAGCGCGGCCTTGATGACTGAGTAGGCGGGGTCATGAGTGGGACGAACCGCTTCGAGCAGGATGCAGTGGCTCCTGGAGGCGAGTTCGAACAGTCCGGTTACCTGCTCCGGTGAGGTGGCGAGTGTCTTCTCGCAGAGCACGTGTTTCCCGTGCGCCAGAACGGTGGCGACCTGTGGAGCGTGGGCGGCGATGGGGCTGGCCACGTAGACCGCGTCGATGGTGTCTGCCGCCGCGAGGTGGTCAAGACTTCGCGCCACGAGGTCCAGTCCGTGCTTGGCTGCGAATGCATGTCCGCATTCCAGGTCCCGCGAGTACACCCCTGCCGGCGTCCCGCCAGCGCGCCGGCACGCAGCCACGAACCAGTCGCTGATGAACCCGGTCCCGACGATGCCGAACCTCATGGTTGACCTGCCTTCGATCGCCCGCACGATTCCTGGTGGAGCTGCATAAAAGCCGGCCTCACTCGCTCACCGTGGTCTTGATCCCGAAGCGATCCAGCCGAGCCCGGAACTCGCGCACGTCCGCCATCGCGAGGGATTTCGCGTTGTCGAACCCGTAGTGGCGATCGAGATCGGCGTACTTGCCCTTTCCATACTGGTGGAAGGGAACAAGTTCCACTTCTGAGATGCCGTATTCCGAAAGAAGGAGGGCAAACCCTTCGGCATCCCGAAGGGTGTTGTTCACCTTGGGAATGACCGGGATCCGGAACAGATGGGGGGTGCGGCTGTTGGTGAGGTACGCGGCGTTGTGCAGGATCAGGGGGAGTCGGGCCCGGGTCACCTCAGAGTGCCTGTCGGGGTTGTAGTGCTTGAGATCCATCATGACGAAGTCGAGCTGTTCTACCAGCGTCGCGAAGGTCGAAGCCGGCGCTAGCCCCGAGGTCTCGCCGACGACCTGGATGCCGCTGTCGTGGGCCGCCGCGATCAGGCGGGAGCTGAATTCCGGCTGGAGCATGAACTCTCCGCCAGAAAGGGTCATGCCTCCGCCGGAGTGGTCGTAGTAGTCCTTGTCGCGCAGGACGACATCGATCACCTCGTCGACTGTCATCCATTCACCCACGACGATGGATCGCTTGCTGCTCCGGCTCCACATGAGCTCAGCCTGCCTGCCCTGGGACTCCGGATTCGAGCACCAGGTGCACCGGAGGGGACAGCCTTTGAGGAATACACAGGTGCGGATGCCAGGCCCGTCATGGATCGAGAAGCGCTGGATGTCGAAGACGAGGCCCCTTTCTGCTGTGTGGCATTCGCTGTGCCCGGGGCCAGGCACGTTCACCGGCCGTACAGTTCCCGGCTGATGACCTCGTCTTGAACGTCCTTGTCGAGGTCGACGAAGATGGCGCTGAATCCGCTCACCCGCACGATGAGGTTCGGGTACTTCTCGGGGTGGAGCTGCGCGTCCTCGAGGACGCCGTGGTCAACGACGGTGACCATGAGCTGGCACCCGCCCCTGTCGAAGTAGGTGTCGAAGAGGCTTTTCACCTTCGGGCGCTGCCGGTTGAACATGGTCGGGGTGAGCTTGATGTTCTGAACCGACCCGCCGTGGTACCGGGCACGGAACCGGGCAAGGGAGTTGAGCATGGCTGTGGGCCCGTTGCGGTCAGCGCCACCCTGGGGATTGTTCGCCGGGTTCATGAACGTGCCGGACGTCCGCCCATCGACCGAGGCGGAGGTGCGGCGTCCCCACTCCGTGTTCGTCTGGTTGTTGCTGATGACGATCAGGTAGGAGTCCATGCCGCGGGTGAGCCCACGTTGGCGGTTTCCTTTGGCGACGTACTCGTACAGGTCGTTGGCCAGGGTGTCGACATCCTCGATGTCGTTGCCGTACTTCGGGCAGGCCGCCAGCTGCTCACGCAGGTCCTCGTAGCCCTCGAAGTTCGCGCAGGCAGCTGTGTTCAGCTGGGCAAGGGTGTATTTGCGATCCTCGAATACGAGCTTCTTGATCGCATACAGGGCGTCGCTCGTGTTGATGTTGCCGTAGGTCTCGTTGGTGCCTCCGAGGTACCGAATTCCGCCATCGAGCATGCTCTTGCCGCGTGCCACGCAGTCGCTCATCCACAGGCTGGCGGAGACAAAGGAGACTTCCCGATTCATGACCTCATAGCTGTGGTACTGGGCGTCGGCAGCCAGGTCGAGGTAGTAGTCGAGCAGCACCTTGTACTGGTCGTAGAAGTCCTCGAAAGTCGTCAGCTCGCTGACCTTCTTCAGGTTGACCGATCCGGCCCGGTAGACGCCGTCCATCGGGTCGCGACCGCCGTTGAGCACGACGGTGAGGATCTTGAGGAGGTTGATCAGGACGTTGGGGGTTCCGATGCTCTGCCCCTGGATCACGAGCTCCCCGCACCCGAAGGGGACGTACTGTTCGGCGGTGGCCCGGTCGACCCGCATGGCGTACATGACCGCGGGCACGTTGACGTCGTCGTTGTAGAGGGTGGGGTAGGTGGCGCCGGCGCCGATGCCGTCCAGCGCGGCGTCCATGACTGCTGTCGGGGTCGACTTGTTGAACCGCAAGGTGAACTGCGGCTCGACGTACCTGCACTCGGAGGTGACCTTGAGTGCCATTCTTGCGAACGTGTCGGCGGCCTCGGGGTTCTTACGGCCGTAGCCGCCGACGATGATTCGGCCGTTGACGGTGGTGCGACGGTTCTCAATCATCGTCCACAACGAGACCAGGTAGTCGTGTGCGTCTTGCTCGGTGATGAGCTTCGACTCGAGGTCCTGGACCAGCAAGGGTCCGAGGCAGTCGTCCAGTCGGCCGTAGTTGATGCAGCCGGCAAGCAGGGCGACCAGCCACACCTGCTGGATTCCCTGGTGGAACGTCTCGGCCTTGCCGTCCCGGATCTGACGAAGTGAGGACTCAATCGTCTCCAGCCGTCTCCGGTCGGCCTGCGCAACGTCCCCCGACAGCTGTGCGGAGACCTTGTCGAGGTAGGAGTCGACGACGCTTCGGTAGATATCAAGCGCGTCGCGGCAGGCGCGCAGGAACTCATTCTCGGGTTCGATGATCAGGCGAGCGGCGAGGGTCTGCTCCATCCCGCCCACGCCCACGTCGAGGAGGTGCTGGTAGTCGAGCATCACTCCGCTCAGCCGGGCGGTCGCCATGAGCGGAAAGTCGGGAGCGATGAAACGTCCGATGGTTGCCTCTGTCAGGGTCTCTGCGCAGTACAACGCCTTGGTGTCGTGCTCGGTCCAGTACTCGTACATGGCATCCACTCGCCCGCGATCCTCGGAAGCCTCCAATGAATCGCCGAATGCGCGGAGCTTGTCGAAGACGCAGTAGTGGCCCACGCCGCCCACGGATGTGACCGACCCGAACCCGATGGGCAGGAAGTCGAGCCTGCCGGCGAACCAGTCGCTGTCCTCCAGCCTGCGGAACAGGCTCGGGTAGAGGACCCGGAGGCAGCTGACCTCCCGTTGCTCCTTAGAGAGGGCAAGCGACTCGCGGTGGATCCGCGTGTACTCCTCCATGAGCTCGAGTTGTTCCAGAGGGGTCTTCTCAGCCGGAAGCTTCTTGCTGACTTCGACATTCTGTGCGCCATCGACACTGATTTTAGGCATTGGGGTGAATGCTCCGTTCAGCCTCACGCCAATTGCTCTGGTAACCCCCGAGAAGGTCGGTGAATCGCTTGGTGATCAGGTGGGGACGAGTGATGGCACTTCCCACGACGACAGAATGGGCACCGAGGTATATCGCTTTCATGGCGTCCTCTGGGGTGTAGATGTGGCCCTCCATCATCATGTAGACGTCGTTTCCGAAGTCGGAGCACATACGGGCGAACTCCCGGTAGTCCGCCTCCTCGATGTGTGCGGTCTCCTTGGTGTAGCCGCGAAGGGTCGGCCCGACGATGTCGGCGCCCATCTCCACGGCATTCTTCGCCTCCTCGTAGTTCGACACGTCGGCGAACACGATCGCGTCGGGTAGCTCCTGCTGGACGACGGGCAGCAGGTCGCTGGCGCGGTTCCCCTCCTCCGTGAGCTGGAAAGTGCAGTCGAGCGCGACGATTTCAGCGCCCGCCTCACATACCTGCCTCGCCGCTTCGAGCGTGGGAGTGATAAAGACGTCGCTGGTGGCAGACCAGATCTTGAACAGGCCGATCAACGGCAGGTCCACGGCCGTTTTGATCTGCCGGATCTGGTCGGGGGTGTTCGCGCGGATACCGGAGGCTCCGCCCCACAGCGCTGCCTGTGCCATCCTGACGACGAAGCCCTCTGCGTAGGTGGGGTCGTCGGGCTGCACCTGGCACGAAACGACGAGTCCTCTCATCGAATCGAGAATTGCCCGTTTCCTGGGGTCAGTTGTCTTCACTCAACGGCCTTTCTCGTCCTTGCTACACACCACGAAGTTCTCGGGTATGGGCTGTCCCTCTGGTGTCTTGTTCACAAAGACCTTGTCGAAGTCTCTGAGCATTGCGTAGCGACAGACGCCCGTGTACTCGAACTTCGTGTCGTCGACGAGCAGGATCGATTTCTTGCTGCGCTCGAGAACGTTCCGTTTGATTTCGCCAATCTGGTACTCGCTCACGTAAGCCTCGCCAAAGGCGAGGTCGACGCCGTTCGCACCGAAGATGGCAGTGTCGAATCTGAAGTCCTGGATTTCGCGCACCGTGACAGCGTCCATGGTCGCCTGGTAGCGGTGGTCGTAGCGCCCGCCGAGCAGGTACACCTCCGCGTGGACTCCAGCGAGCCGGGTGACGGCGGCCAAGTTGTTCGTGACCACGATCACGCGCCGCTCAGCCAGGCCCGGCAAGATGTACAGGGGGGTGCTGCCGGAGTCGATGAAGACGAGGTCGCCGTCGTTGACCTCATCCAGTGCGCGTGCGGCGATGACGCGCTTCGCCGCGGCGTTGCGGTCCATCTTGGTGTCCAGTGCCGACTCGTTCAGGCGGCTCATGATGGTGTCGACCTGGGGACGCATCGCCCCGCCGAAATGCCGCTTGACCTCGCCGCGACGATCGAGCACCGTGAGGTCCCGCTGGATCGTCGAACGTGAACACCCCAGCTCTTCAGCCAGTTGCGCGGCAGTGATTGCAGGTCGCATCCCGAGCTTCTGGACGATGTAGAGCTGTCGCTCCCCTGCCAACATCAGCGGCTCCTCGGACGTCACGCGGTGAGACTCAGATTAGTCACACTCTGGGTCATCCGCAAGCGTACTTGGGCAGAGATGGTCATGCAGTGCCGAATCATGCACGAGGTTGACGCTGCAGAGGCAACCAAACTCGGTCTTTCGGGAGTGGCAACCACCGGACGCGCTGCTTCCTATCCCGGGTCTGCATGTGCCCGAGCGATCGCAGGTCGAGGAGAAGTCCGGCCGCGGGAGGTGACCGCAAGCCGGCCGGACGCACCACGTGTCCAGGGCCGGCGCCCCCTACGATGGCGTGGTGGACGAGACCGGCGGAACGGCGGGGGCAACCGCACCCGTCCGCCCCGGCGCGCCTGCGGCGGAGAGGCACTGGTGGGCCGGCCACGAGGACGCCCTCCCCGACGGGCTGGAGTGGCTGTCGGCCCGTGAGCGCGCCCGGCTCGACACCATGCGTTTCACCAAGCGGCGCAACGAGTACCTGTTGCGACGATGGGTGGGCAAGCGGACCGTGGCGGCCCGGGTCGGGCTGGACACCGACCCGGCCTCGCTCGCCCGGATCGAGCTGCTCAACTGGATGACCGGGGCCCCCTACGTCGCGCTCGGGGGCGTGGTCGCGCCTTGGGAGATCTCGCTGTCCGACCGGGCGGGGTGCGCCGTCGCCGTCATCGGTGCCTCCGGCTCGGGTACCGGGGCGTTGGGCATCGACCTCGAGGTGGTCGAACCACGCAGCGAGGGGTTCGTGACCGACTTCCTCACGCGGGCGGAACAGGACTGGGTCAGGGGCCCGGCTGCGGCAGACCCCCGGCTCGGTCGGGACGCGGCCGCGAACCTGGTGTGGTCGGCAAAGGAGGCGGCGCTCAAGGTGCTGCGCCTCGGGCTTCGCGCGGACACCCGTTCGGTGGAGATCACCGTCGGGTCGGACCTTCACGGTGACGGGTGGGCACGGTTCACCGCAGCCCGGCAGGGCGGCCTGGTCATGCCCGGGTGGTGGCGTCGAGAAGGGGTCTACCTGCTGACCGTCGCCGCCGAGGACGACCTGGACCCGCCGACGGTTCTGCCAGGTCGTCCTCGGCGGC